>JBDTCP010000160.1:0-4664 GCA_039923555.1 Nitrobacter sp. | reverse complement strand
GTGCCGAAGTGGTGCGCGAGTTCATCCACGGTGATGCCGTCGCCGATCAGCGTCACCTGATGGCCGCGCCGCACTGCATTGCTCGGCAGATCGGTGATGTCGATCGCCATCAGATCCATGGATATGCGTCCCGCGACCGGGCAGCGCGTTCCGGCCACCATCACCTCCGCGCCGCGGGTGCCATCATTGCTGCCGCCGGCGCGGAAATAGCCGTCGGCATATCCCGCCGCGACGATAGCAAGCCGGGTCGGCCGCCGCGCCGTCCACGTCGCGCCGTAGCCGACGCTTTCGCCCTTGTCGACCGTCCGTGTCTGCAGGATCCGGACTTTCAATTCGACCGCCGCCTGCATCGGATTGGCGGCTTCCGGCGTAGGGTTGACGCCGTAGAGCGCCGCGCCCGGACGCACCAGATCGAACTGGAATTGCGGGCCGAGGTAGATGCCGGACGAATTCGCCAGCGAGGCCGGAACGCCGGAAAACAGCCTGGCGATCTCCCGGAAGGCCGCGACCTGTTTGGCATTGAGCGGATGATGGAGGGTTTCGGCGCAGGCGAGGTGGCTCATCACCAGCGTGACGCCGTGCTCGCCAGCGTCGATCCTTGGAATGATGGCTTGCGCCTCATCGAGGGTGAAGCCGAGGCGGTTCATCCCGGTGTCGATGTGGATGGCTGCGCCGCCCGCCCAGCCGGTGCGGCGACAGAACACATCCCATTCCGCGAGTTCGTTGAGATCGCCGATCACGGGCCGGCAGTTGATCTCGGCGAAAGCATCGCCGCAATTCTGAAAGACGCCGTCCAGCACATAGATGTCAGCGGAGGAGACCACGGCGCGGGCGACGCGCGCTTCGTCGAGCGTGGCAACGAAAAACGTCTTGCATCCGGCTGCGCTCAGCGCGCGCACCACCGCCTCGGCGCCGCACCCATAAGCGTCGGCCTTGACCACGGCGGCGCATTCGGCGGGCACGGCGGTCTTTTCGAGCTTGCGCCAGTTGGCCACGATGGCTTCGAGATCGACGGTGAGGGTGCCGGTTGCCGTAGCGAAAGCCTCAGCAGCATTAGGCTCGGGCGACAGCGGGCTGCCGTCGGACGTCGTCTTGGGATCGGGGACCAGATTCATGCCGCATGGTACGCTTGGCTGCGTGGCGGTTCAACCGCGTGAGCGGTGCGCTTAGACGGACTGTAATGCAGCTTGCTAGATGCGGTCGGGCAGGTGACCGTCGTGCGCGAGGTCGCTGAAGCGGGTGAACTGCCCCTCGAATTGCAGTTCGACGGTGCCGGTCGGTCCATGGCGCTGCTTGCCGATGATGACTTCGGCTTTGCCATGCACCAGCGACATCTCAAGCTGCCACTTCTCGTATTCCGGCGTGCCCGGCCGCGGCTCCTTGTTCTGCAGGTAATATTCCTCGCGGAACACGAACATCACGACATCGGCGTCCTGTTCGATCGAACCGGATTCGCGCAAGTCGGCGAGCTGGGGGCGTTTGTCGTCGCGGTTTTCGACCTGACGTGACAACTGCGAGAGCGCGATGATTGGAACATTCAGCTCTTTCGCCAGCGCTTTCAGGCGGGTGGTGATTTCGGTGACTTCCTGCACCCGGTTGTCGGCGCGCTTGCCGCTGCCCTGCAGAAGCTGGATGTAGTCGACGATCAGGACGTCGAGCCCTCTCTGGCGCTTCAGGCGGCGGGCGCGCGCCGTCAGTTGTGAAATCGAGAGGCCGCCGGTCTCGTCAACGTAGAGCGGCAGGTGCTCCAATTCGATGGTATGATTGCGGATCTTCTCGAAATCGCTCTCGGTGATGCCGCCGCGCCGGATATTGCTGGAGGCGATGCTGGTCTGCTCGGCGAGAATACGCGTCGCAAGTTGCTCCGCCGACATTTCGCAAGAGAAGAAGCCTACGATCCCACCATTGACGGTCTTCTTCGTGCCATCGGGCTGAAGCTCCGACTGGTAAGCCTTGGCGATGTTGTAGCCGATGTTTGTCGCGAGCGCGGTCTTGCCCATGCCCGGCCTACCAGCGACGATGATCAGGTCGGACGGTTGCAATCCGCCCATTTTCGAGTCGAGATCGCGCAAGCCCGTCGCGACGCCGGACAGCTTTCCGTCGCGGCGGTAGGCGTTGGCCGCCATGTCGAGGGCGATCTTCATCGCCTGCGAGAATTTCTGGAAGCCGCCATCGTAGCGGCCGGATTCGGCCAGCTCGTAGAGTCGGCGCTCAGCGTCCTCGATCTGTGCCCGCGGCGCGAAATCGACCGGCGCGTCGTAGGCGACGTTGACCATGTCCTCGCCGATGTGAATCAGGTCCCGGCGCAGCGCCTGCTCATAGGTGGTGCGCCCATAGTCAAGTGCGTTGATGATCGTTGTGGCTTCCGCGGCCAGACGGGCGAGGTACTGACTTGCGGTCATGCCGCCGATGTCGGTGTCGGCGGGAATGAAGGTCTTTAGCGTCACGGGCGTCGCGAGCTTGCCGGCGCGGATCAGGCTACCGGCGGTCTCGTAGATGGTCTGGTGGATAGGCGCGAAGAAGTGCTTCGGCTCGAGGAAATCCGAAACCCGGTAAAACGCGTCGTTGTTGACCAGAATGGCGCCAAGAAGACCCCGCTCCGCCTCGATATTGTGCGGCGCCGTTCGGTAGGCGGGCGTTGCCGCGTCAGGCGCAAGTTTCAGGATGTTCGAATCGAATGCAGCCATGGCTCGGATTTTGGCTCTCGGATCTTGATCTGATTTTTCGGGTACGGGCACGCATAAAGCGCCGCTCCAGCGGATAGCGAAAGCAATGCCGCACCCTTATGCCCGATTCCCACATGACCTTGAATGAAACTTGAGGCGAAAGAGTATCAACTTGACGGCATTTTTCTTTTGCCCAGCGCATCAGTTGATCTAGGGCCGAAAAATTCTTGCCCCGTCATGAACCTCATTGCCTTTCGGTCGACTCACAATGAGGGATCGTGCGTGTGGACAGTCACCGCCCGCCGTTTCCCCCGACGATCTGGAACAAAACCGCCGATTTCGGGTTGGTTACGGGAATCCGGTACGAGAAACATGCAAATGGTTCAATCCCGACATCAGTGGCGTAACGGCGACGGCGAAACCGCCTGGTTGTCGATGCTGGTGAAGACGCTTGAAAAACTGTCCGATCCGAAGGAGTGCGCCGTTCCCTGCGATGGCGGGGATCTGATTGCCGCAAAGGCCCACCTCGCGCATCCGAGCTGTTTTAACGGCTTCTACGGATCACACTTCAGCCTGCGAAACTGAGTTTTCTCCGATCGAGCGGAATGCTGCTTATTCGCCTGCGATCTGCAGCCGCGGACGTCGTGCCCGTTCGGCGCGCAGCCTGGCCTCGGCCTGTGAGATGTAGTTGCGCGTCATCGGCACGATGTCTTGGCGCTTGGTGATCTGGATCTGGAAATTCATCGTGTTCTGTTTCCGGAACGCCATTTCCGACGACGCCAGGTAAAACTCCCACATCCGTGCGAAATGCTCGTCATACAACTGCACCGCTTCCTCGCGTCGTGCCATGAAGCGCTCGCGCCATGCCTTCAGCGTCTCCGCGTAGTGAAGACGCAGGATTTCGATGTCGCACACCAGAAGGCCGGCGCGCTCGATCGCCGGCAAGACTTCCGAGAGTGCGGGGACATATCCACCTGGGAAGATGTATTTCGCGATCCAGGGGTTGGTGATGCCCGGACCTTCGGAACGGCCGATCGAATGCAGCAGCATCACGCCGTCGGCGTCGAGCAGTTCGGCGCAGCGCTTGAAAAAGGTATCGTAGTGATCGACGCCGACATGTTCGAACATGCCGACCGACACGATGCGATCGAACGGCCCCGGAATGTCGCGATAATCCTGAAGCAGGAACTTTGCCGAGCGCGTCAGGTGGTTTTCGCCGGCGCGGGCCTTCGATACCTGAAGCTGTTCGGTCGATAGCGTCACGCCGGTGACGTTGGCGCCGGTCATTTCCGCAAGGTACAGGCCGAGGCCGCCCCAGCCCGAACCGATATCGAGGACACTGTGGCCGCGCTCGACCAGAAGCTTGGCGGTGATATGCCGCTTCTTTGCGAGCTGGGCATCGTCCAGCGTCATGTCCGGAGTTTCGAAGTAGGCGCAACTGTATTGTTTGTCGGCATCGAGAAACAGCGAATAGAGCCGGCCGTCGAGGTCGTAATGGCGCGCGACGTTGTTTCTGGAACGCCCGCGAGGATTGAATTGCTGGACGTTGCGGGCGAGATAGCGGAGCCACCATCGCAGTTTCGCCCAGCGCGGCAGCATGTCGGGCTGATCGAGGACAATCGCCATGACATCGGCGATCGATCCCCGTTCAACCAGCAAAGTGCCGTCCGTGTAGGCTTCGCCAAAAGACATTTCAGGATCCAGCAGAAGCTGGCGTGCCGTTTCTTTCGTGGTCAACCGCACCCGAACCGCTTCCCCCGTGCCGTCGCCGCAGGTGAAGGTCGTTCCGCTCGCGGTCACGAATGTGATCGAGCCGCGCCGGATAAACTGGTCCAGAAAAAACCGCAGTAAACGGTCCATCGAAACCACCATGAACAATCGCGTTCACCCTGGCTTCGGTGACTGTGCACCGTCTCACAGGGTCCGTCAGAAGCTGCCCCCTGCGGGGAGAGTAATGGTGGAGCAATCATGGTACTAGTGCATAGGTTGCATTACGGG
>JBDTCP010000159.1:0-18534 GCA_039923555.1 Nitrobacter sp. | reverse complement strand
GGCTTTTGGCCGGCGCCGGCCTCGCGGGTGCCGTGGTCATGACCTTCGACGCCGCGCGCGCCGGCACCACGGCGCAGGATTTCATTCACCATGATCTGATCGCCCGGCTCGGCGTCAGCGGCATCGCCGTCGGCTACGATTTCCATTTCGGCAAAGGCCGGGTCGGCTCGCCAAGCCTTCTGGTCGGCGAGGCGCCGCGACTCGGCATCGAGGTCAACGTGCAGCACCACGTCGATATCGACGAACGTCCGGTCTCCTCGAGCGCGATCCGCATGGCGCTGGCGGAGGGCCAGATCGCCGACGCCACCGCCATGCTCGGCGGCCCGTGGTTCGTCACCGGCGAGGTGATCCATGGCGAGAAACGCGGCGCTGGCCTTGGTTATCCCACCGCCAATATCCGCCTCGACAAGGACTGCGGTCTCAAGCACGGCATCTACGCCGTGCGGGTCGGCCGTGGAGTGGAACGCTTCGACGGCGTTGCGAGCTTCGGTCGCCGTCCGACCTTCGACAACGGCGCGCCGCTGCTGGAAGTCTTCCTGTTCGATTTCAAGGGCGATCTCTACGGGACGACGCTCGATGTCGCCTTCATCGGTTTCATTCGCGACGAACTGAAGTTCGACAGTATTGACGCGCTCATTCGTCAGATGGACGATGACAGCGCGAAAGCGCGCGCCGCGCTGGCTGCCGCACCAACAGCGTTTCCAAAACTCGGAGAGATTGGCTGACCCGAACCGAAAAGCAGAAGATGCTCGCCGGCGAACTGTATCGCCCCGGCGACGATGAGATCCAGGCCGAACAACACGCCAACAAGGCGTGGCTCGCGCGTTACAACACGGCGATGGCGCTGCCGGTCGCGGAGCGCCACGGGCTGTTGTCGGCGCACTTCGGCCGCGCCGGCGCGGATGCGGTGATCCGGCCACCGTTCTTTTGCGATTTCGGCTACAACATCTTCCTCGGCGACAGCGTGTTCCTCAATTTCAACTGCGTCATCCTCGACGTGGTACACGTCATTATCGGCGACCGCACCCAGATCGGCCCGGCCACCCAGATTTATGCCGCCGACCATCCTCGGGACGCCCGGACACGACGCGACGGGCTTGAGTTCGGTCGCCCGGTGACAATCGGCGCCGATGTCTGGATTGGCGGCGGCGCGATCATCCTGCCAGGCGTCGCGATTGGCGATGGCGCGGTCATCGGCGCCGGCAGCGTGGTAACGCGGGACGTCGCGGCCGGCGTCACCGTAGCCGGAAATCCGGCGCGGGTGATCAAAGCAAAGGCCTGATGCACTTCCGGCGATCCACCAATCAACAATGCGTCATGGCCGGGCTTGTCCCGGCCATCCACGCCTTCTGTCAATCCTGAAGCAAAGACGTGGATCACCGGGACAAGCCCGGTGATGACGGCAATAAATAGCCCTGTCTGTTGCCCAACCGGCATTTCCCCTGCCGCCTAAAACGCGCTATTCACGCGCCATGACCGAACAGCCCAAATCCGCAGCGCCCGCCGCCAAGTCCGACGCCCCCGATTATGCCAAGACCCTCTACCTGCCGCAGACGGAATTTCCGATGCGCGCCGGGCTGCCGCAGCGCGAGCCAGAGATTCTGGCGCGCTGGAACGAGATCGGCCTCTACGACAAACTCCGCCAAAGCGCGAAGGCGCGGCCTAAATTCGTGCTGCACGACGGCCCGCCCTACGCCAACGGCAATATCCATATCGGCCACGCGCTCAACAAGATCCTGAAGGACGTGGTAACCAAGAGCCAGCAGATGCTCGGGCACGATTCCAACTACGTGCCGGGCTGGGACTGCCACGGCCTGCCGATCGAGTGGAAGATCGAGGAAGAGAACTACCGCTCCAAGGGCAAGGCGAAGCCGAACTTCAAGGATTCCGCGGCGATGGTCGCGTTCCGTAAAGAGTGCCGCGCCTACGCCGAAAAGTGGCTCAACGTGCAGCGCGAGGAGTTCAAGCGGCTCGGCATCATCGGCGATTGGGATCATCCCTACGCCACCATGACGTATCCGGCCGAAGCGCAGATCGCGCGCGAACTGATGAAGTTCGCCGCCAACGGCACGCTCTATCGCGGCTCCAAGCCTGTGATGTGGAGCGTGGTGGAGAAGACTGCGCTGGCCGAAGCCGAAGTCGAGTACGAGGATTACACCAGCGATACGGTGTGGGTGAAGTTTCCAGTGACCTCGCCTGCGCACGGCGCGTTGGCCGATGCCTGTGTGGTGATCTGGACGACGACGCCGTGGACGCTGCCCGGCAACCGCGCCATCAGTTTCTCGAACAAGATCGGCTATGGCCTCTACAAGGTCGCCGATGCGCCGGCCGACAACTGGGCAAAAGCCGGCGACCTCCTGATCCTCGCGGACAAGCTCGCTGACGAGGTGTTCAAGCAGGCGCGCGTGACCGCGTTTGAGAAGGTCTGCGATATTCCCGCCGATACGCTCGACGCCGTGGAATGCGCACATCCGCTGAAAGGTTTGTCCGGCGGTTATGAATTCACCGTTCCCCTGCTGGCAGGCGATCACGTCACCGACGACACCGGCACCGGCTTCGTCCATACTGCGCCAGGCCACGGCCGCGAGGACTTTGACATCTGGACCGCGAATGCGCGCGAGCTTGAGACGCGCGGCATCAGTTCCTCGATTCCCTACACCGTCGACGAGAACGGGGCGCTGACAGATCACGCGCCGGGCTTCGAAGGCAAGCGCGTCATCGACGACAAGGGCAACAAGGGCGATGCCAACGAGGCCGTCATCAAGGAATTGATCGCACGCGACATGCTGCTCGCGCGCGGACGGCTCAAGCATCAGTATCCGCATTCGTGGCGCTCAAAAAAGCCGGTGATCTTCCGCAACACGCCACAGTGGTTCATCGCGATGGACAGGCCGATCCTCTCCGGGTCCGCGCCAAACGGCGCGCCCCGGAATGACGGCGATACATTGCGCGCCCGCGCGCTGCAGGCGATATCCGTAACGCAATGGGTACCGCCGGCCGGTCAGAACCGTATCACCGGCATGATCGCAGGCCGGCCCGACTGGGTGATCTCGCGCCAGCGCGCCTGGGGCGTGCCGATCGCGGTGTTCGTACGCGAAAAGGGCGACGGCTCCGCCGAAATCCTGATCGACGACGCCATCAACAAGCGCATCGCCGACGCCTTCGAGAAGGAAGGCGCCGATGCCTGGTACACCGAGGGCGCGCGCGAACGTTTTCTTGGGCAGCGCGCCAACGAGGATTGGAGCAAGGTCGACGACATTCTCGACGTCTGGTTCGACTCCGGCTCGACGCACGCCTTCGTGCTGGAAGATCCCGTACACTTCCCGGGTCTGGCTGGCATCAAACGCAAGATCGATGGCGGCAAGGATACCGTGATGTATCTGGAAGGAAGCGACCAGCATCGCGGCTGGTTTCATTCCTCGCTGCTGGAAAGCTGCGGCACCCGCGGCCGCGCGCCCTATGACGTGGTGCTGACCCACGGCTTCACGCTCGACGAGAACGGCCGCAAGATGTCCAAGTCATTGGGCAACACCGTCGAGCCGCAGAAGGTGATCGCGCAGTCCGGCGCTGACATCCTGCGCCTCTGGGTCTGCGCGACGGATTATGCCGACGACCAGCGCATCGGCCCCGAAATCCTCAAGAACACCGTCGAGACCTATCGCAAGCTGCGCAACACCATCCGCTGGATGCTGGGCACGCTGCATCACTTCAAGCGCGACGATGAGATCTCGTTCAGAGACGTGCCCGAACTGGAGCAACTGATGCTGCATCAGTTGGCCCTGCAGAGCACCGTGGTACGCAAGGCCTACGCGGATTTCGATTACAAGACCGTGGTCGCCAGTCTCGCGGCCTTCATGAACACCGAACTTTCGGCATTTTACTTCGATATCCGGAAAGACACACTGTACTGCAATCCGCCGTCATCAGCGGCACGGAAAGCCGCGCTCACCATCATCGATTTGCTGTGCGACGCGATCCTGAAATGGCTGGCGCCGGTGCTGTCATTCACCACCGAAGAAGCATGGCGGCAATACCGGCCGGATGCGGAGCCGTCGGTGCATCTGACCCTGTTTCCGGAAGGCTTCGAGGCGTTTCGCGACGACGCGCTGGCTGCGAAGTGGGAGACCATCCGCACCGTGCGGAGCGTCGTCACCGGCGCGCTGGAACTTGAGCGCGCCGCCAAGCGCATCGGCTCCTCGCTCGAAGCCTCTCCAATCATCTATGTCGCCGACCGCGCGATGCTCAGCACGTTGTTCGATGTCGACCTTGCCGAGGTCTGCATCACCTCGAACTTTGAAATGCGCGAGGGCGACGCGCCGCCCGAGGCGTTCCGGTTGCCGAACGTCCCCGGCGTTGCCGTGGTGGTCGAGAAAGCGGCGGGCACCAAATGCGCCCGATCGTGGAAGATCCTGCCGACCGTCGGCGAGGACAAGGAGTATCCCGACGTGTCGCCGCGCGACGCGCAGGCCTTGCGGGAGTGGAAGGCGCTGGGAGTCATGCCGTGATGGCGGGCCTTTCTTACCCTCTCCCCTTGTGGGAGAGGGTGGACGATAAAGTCGGCCGGGTGAGGGGGTCGGCGCAAAAGCCCCCTCATCCACCTTCGCTTCGCGAAGGCACCTTCTCCCACGAGGGGAGAAGGGAAAAAGCCACCTTTGCCGTAACAACGGCCAGGTTCGACTCATGACCTCCATCCTCCGCTCCGGCATCGTCGCGGCGGTCGCGGCGCTGGTTGCCGATCAGGCGTTCAAGCTCTGGCTGCTGTTCGTGTTCGACATCAGCCACCGCGGCGCCGTCAGCGTTACGCCGTTCTTCGACCTGGTGCTGGCCTGGAACACCGGCATCAGTTACGGCTGGTTCCAGAACAACAGCCCGACGGGTGCCGCGATCCTGCTCGCAATCAAGGCCTTCGCGGTTGTCTTGTTGGCGGTCTGGATGGCGCGCTCGCATACCCGCTTGGCGACAATTGGCCTCGGCCTCATCATCGGCGGAGCCATCGGCAATGCGATCGACCGCCTCGCCTATGGCGCGGTTGTGGATTTCGCCCTGTTTCACGCCCAGTTCGCCGGGAAAACCTATAGCTGGTACGTGTTCAATCTTGCCGATGTGGCGATTGTTGCCGGGGTGATAGCCCTGTTGTATGATTCCTTCTTCGGGGCATCCGCCGCAAAAGCGCCCTGATCCCGGACGATAGGGGCTAATTGGAATGCTAGTGGAGTGAATTTGACATTCGCAACCCACCTAGCCGCGCGTCCGGGACGCGAATGTCAAATTCAAAACTCCACTAGAACCCTAATAGTTGCTAGTGGTCCTTTGATTCTAAAATTTGCACGAACTCCTGCCGCAATGGGATGCAAATGTTAGAATCGGACCACTAGCGGCTCTCGGCGGCGGTCCTTCAAAAAATGAACAGGATGAACGCGATGCGCAAGACCGGACGGAACGGTTTGGATGTGCTCAACGCTTCGGGGATGTTGCTGCGCGGCGCTCGCCTCGCCGCTGTCGCCGCGGGTATCGCTGTTGTGCTGTCGTCAGGCGTGGCCCGCGCTCAGGATGCAGAGGATGATGACTCCACCTTCGAGGAGAAGATCATCAAGAACCTCATGAGCGGCATCGGCGCCACCAACATGGACAACAAGGGGATCGAGTATCGCGAGCGGTCGCCGCTGGTGATTCCGCCGAAGATCGATTTGCCGCCGCCGGGGTCGGCCGCGGCCGAAATCAAGGACCCGAACTGGCCGAAGGACCCAGACGTTCAGCGCCACAAGGAAGCGGTCGCCGCCAACAAGCAACGCAAGCCGACGTCTGAGGAAAGCGGGCGCTCGATTTTGCCGAGCAAGCTCGCGATGCCCGGTTCCGGCACCACCACACGACGGGCTGAGGCGGAAGAGCCTGGCAAACCGCAGAACGAGAACCCGTCGCTTAGCCCCTCACAGCTCGGCTTTACCGGCAAGCTCAGCGAAATTTTCGGCGGCGGCAACGCTTCGCAGACCGCACCGTTCACGGGTGAGCCGGACCGGGGAAACCTGACGCAGCCGCCGGCAGGTTATCAGACACCGTCATCAAACTTCGCTTACGGCACCGGGCCGAAGGAAGTCCTCGGCAACAAACACACCGACGTCATGAACGGCAAAGAGGTCACGTACTAACTAACGGTCACACCGTCCCTCGGAAGCCACGCGACCGGATAGCCGCCGGGCCGTCTCCTGGTTCACGCCACATGATGCAGCTTGGTCTACGGCACTCGTCAGGAGCAGACAGCGCCGCCCCGGAATAACTGAATTCGCTCCAGCAAAAGGACTGACGGCAATCCGTGACGATTCAGACAAATTGCCGCCGGTGCACGCCATGACAGCATTGCGACGACTGATCAGCGGCGCCCTCGCGGCGCTGGTCCTGTGTCTTGCGCTTCTGTTTGCCTTCTCGGCGGCTCAGGCGCAGACCGTCACCTCTCAACGTCCGACCACGTTCGCTCTCGCCAACGGGCTCGCGGTCGTGATCATCCCCGATCACCGGACGCCCGTGGTCACGCAGATGATCTGGTACAAGGTCGGCTCCGCCGACGAAACCCCGGGCAAATCGGGGCTCGCGCATTTCCTTGAGCATCTGATGTTCAAGGGCACAGAAAAACATCCCGCCGGCGAATTTTCCCAGACCGTGCTGCGGGTCGGCGGCGACGAGAATGCCTTCACCTCCTTCGACTATACCGGCTACTACCAGCGCGTCCCGCGCGACCAGCTCGCCAGTATGATGGCGTTCGAGGCCGACCGCATGACCGGCCTGGTGCTGAAGGACGAAAACGTGCTGCCCGAGCGCGACGTGGTGCTCGAGGAATACAACATGCGCGTCGCCAACAATCCCGACGCGCGGTTGATCGAACAGGCCATGGCCGCGCTGTATCTCAACCATCCCTATGGCCGCCCGGTGATCGGCTGGCATCACGAGATCGAGAAGCTCACTCGCGAGGACGCGCTCGCCTTTTACAAGCGGTTTTATGCGCCGAACAACGCGACGCTGGTGATCGCCGGTGACGTTGACGCGCAGGAGATTCGTCCCGAGATCGAAAAGACCTTCGGGGCGGTGCCGCCGCAGCCCGCCATTCCGGCGGCTCGCATTCGACCGCAGGAACCGCTGCCGGTCGCGCCGCGGACGGTCACGCTCGCAGATCCTCGCGTCGAACAACCGGTGCTGCGGCGCTATTATCTCGCGCCCTCCGCAACCACCGCAGCCGCTGGCGAAAGCCCGGCGCTGGATGTGCTTGCGCAACTGATGGGCGAAGGCAGCAACTCTTACCTCTACCGCGCGCGGGTCGTCGACAAGCCGCTCGCCGTCAGCGCCAACGCCTCCTATCAGGGGACCGCGGTCGATCCGACGCAATTTTCGATCGCGGCGGCGCCAAGGCCGGGCGTCAGTTTCGCCGAGGTCGAGCAGGCCATCGACGCGGTAATCGCAAACCTCGCGACAAACCCCGTCCCCGCCGAGGACCTCGAACGGGTGAAGACCCAGTTGATCGCGCAGGCGATCTACGCCCAGGACAATCAGGCAATGCTGGCGCGCTGGTACGGTGCAGCCGTGACGGTCGGACTGAGCGTCGACGATATCAGGAACTGGCCTGATCGCATCCGCGCCGTGACCGCCGCGCAGGTTCGCGAGGCCGCGCAAAAGTGGCTGGTGAAAACGCGGTCGGTCACGGGGTACCTGATCAAGGACACCACGCCGAAGCGCGAGGAGAAGCGGTCGTGAGACTAACCCGAACCGGCGCGGCGCGCCTCATCCTTACCGCCATATGCTTCGCATTGACCTCCCTCGCCGCCAGTCCTTCGTTCGCAGCGACAAAAATCCAGCATCTGGTGACGCCAGGCGGCATCGAGGCCTGGTTCGTTCAGGACGCCACCGTTCCGCTGGTAGCGATGGAATATGCGTTCGCCGGCGGCGCGACTCAGGATCCCGCCGACAAGCCGGGCGTCGGCTACATGGTCGCCAGCCTGCTCGACGAAGGCGCCGCCGATCTCGACTCTAAGACCTTCCATGAACGGCTGGACCGCCGCGCCATCGAGCTGAACTTCAGCATCGAACGCGACCGGTTCCGCGGCTCCTTGCGGATGCTCAAGGATAACAGCGACGAAGCGTTCGGCCTGCTACGGCTTGCCCTGACGTCGCCGCGCTTCGACACCGATGACGTCGAGCGCATCCGCTCGCAGATCATGTCCGGCCTGCGCCGCAACACGACCAATCCCGACGCGCTTGCCGGCCGTAACTTCCTCGAGCTCGCATTCGGCGATCATCCCTATGGCCACCCGTCGCATGGTAAGCTCGAAAGCGTTCCAACGATCCAGACCGGCGACCTTAGAAATTACGTGCGCCGCGTGCTGGCGAGGGACAACTTGAAGATCGCGGTCGTGGGCGACATCGAGCCGGCGGCTCTCGCGAAACTGCTGGATCAGACTTTTGGGGGACTGCCCGCGAAGGGCGACCTCACACCGGTTGCCGACGTTATTGCTGCGAAGCCGCCGCAACGCGCGTTCGTTCCGCTCGACGTACCGCAGACCGTGGTCATGTTCGGTGGTCCCGGCATCAAGCGTCACGATCCTGATTTCATGGCCGCCTACATCGATAATCACATTCTCGGCGGCGGCTCGCTGTCGTCCCGACTCTATCGGGAAGTTCGCGAAAAGCGTGGCCTCGCCTATTCCGTCTCGGAATCGCTGCTGTGGATGGATCATTCGGCGTTGTTCCTGGGCACCACAGGAACTCGTGCCGACCGCGCCGGCGAGAGCGTCGATGCCATCAACAAGGAAATCAAGCGTTTTGCCGAAGACGGGCCGACCCAGAAGGAACTCGATGAAGCCAAGTCCTATCTGAAGGGATCGCAGATGCTGGCGCTCGATACCTCCTCGAAGCTCGCCACCGGCCTGCTGCAGTATCAGACGGACAATCTGCCCATCGACTACATCGAGAAGCGCAATTCTCTTGTCGATGCCGTCACCCTCGACCAGGCCAGACAGGTCGCGAAACGGCTGTGGGGACAGGGGCTTCTGACCGTGGTCGTGGGACGCGCGCCGCAGGCGGCGGCGCAACCGGCGGCAGTCCAGCCAGCGGCGGCCTCGCCCGCGCCTCAACCCGCGCATTAACGGCACCAGGCAGGCAAAGCCGCGCGAACCGGTTATGGTGCGCTAGTCTGATTCCCGCTGCAGGACAGGCGAGCCCCGGTGACTGCCATGCTGCGGATTACCCGCGATATCGTGATCGACGAAAACGACATCGAGATCAGCTTCATCCGCGCGTCCGGGCCTGGCGGCCAGAACGTCAACAAACTCTCGACCGCCGCGCAATTGCGCTTCGACACCCGCCGCCTGACACTCGCCCCTGACGTCACGGTGCGGCTCGCCCGGCTTGCCGGTCAGCGCCTGACCAAGGACGGCGTGATCGTGATCCATGCCCAGCGCTTCCGTACCCAGGAGCGCAACCGCGCCGACGCCACCGATCGCCTGATCGAATTGCTGCGCGAGGCCGCGATCAGGCCGACCCCGCGCCGCGCCACCAAGCCGACCTTCGGCTCGAAACAACGCCGCCTCGAGAGCAAGAAGCGCCGCGCCAACGTCAAGGCAAAGCGCGGATCGGCCGGATTCGAGGACTAGCTAGAGCTTTTAATCTATGCACCAGAACAAAAAGTTGCGTGAGGACAGATGAGTTTTCAGCCAAAGTTTCCTTCAAGAAAGGCAACAATCTTTTTTATCATTTGTTCGTTCGCGCTCTTCGATTGCTCGCAGCTACGTGCGGAGCCTATCGAAATTCCAATACCGCCTCACGAAAAGACAATTGCTTTCACTGTCGATATTAAACGTCATCGATACTATCAGTTGGAATTACGAACTTATTTCCAAAATGCGTCGGAACGAAATGCTGTCAGGGAGATCGTCGGTCAATCGCCGCCGCCCGGATGCACAAAAGGGAATGAATGCGGCGAGACGTCATCATTTCTTATCGCGATCAAGTCGGGAGACAACGTCGTATTTAGCGAAGAAAAAGTTACAATCGGCCAATTCGGTTTTAGCGTGGATGCGTATTTCAGAACGATTGCCAATCTTCCCATGCGTCCTGGAGTTTACAGTTTTAGGGTGGACATAACTCAACTTGGACCCGGCTTTTCAAAATTCAAAACTGTTCTGCGTTTCGCGAGCAATCCGAGGTCGTCCGATTTGCATGATGGAGATCCGTCGCTTCCGCTTCCCCTTGAGAGGAACTAGAGAAATATCTTAATCTCAAACCTATTCTAAACGATATGCCGAGCTAGCAGACTGCGACTCTTAGGGCGACAGCATCTGGCACTGGAACCGTCCTATTTGCAGGATGGTTCGAAAAAGGCAGGCCCTTTTCCGCTTTTCCGGGGTGCAATTGCAGCCTCGCTCCATAGAATGCGCCAACGTTCGAATCTACTCTTACTAACGGCAAACCTGCATGCCCGTCCGCCAGCTTCCCGAGACCATCGTCAATCGCATCGCTGCCGGCGAAGTGGTCGAGCGTCCGGCGAGTGTCGTCAAGGAACTGGTGGAGAACGCCATCGATGCCGGCGCGAGCCGCATCGACATCTTCACCGACGGCGGCGGCCGCCGCCGCATTGGCATTACCGACGACGGCGGTGGCATGACGAAAGCCGACCTCGCGCTCGCGGTGGATCGCCACGCCACCTCGAAACTCGACGACGAGGATTTGCTGCGCATCCGCACGCTGGGCTTTCGCGGTGAAGCGCTGCCGTCGATCGGCGCGGTCGCAAAACTCGGCATCACCACGCGCCACGCCAGCGAGTCGCATGCGTGGTCGCTCAATGTCGAGGGCGGACAGAAATCTGCGATCGTGCCGGCGGCCCTGACACAAGGCACGCGCGTCGAGGTCAGCGATCTTTTTTATGCAACGCCCGCGCGCCTGAAATTTCTCAAGACCGACCGCACCGAAGCCGAGGCCATCCGCGAGGTGGTGCGGCGGCTAGCGATGGCGCGGCCTGATATCGCCTTCACGCTCGCCGGTGAAGAGCGCGCGCCCGTGACGTGGACGGCGGCGCTGCCGGGCGCTGCGGGACAACTGACGCGGCTCGGCGATATTCTCGGCGCTGATTTCCGTGCTGCAGCCGTCGCAGTGCGCGCCGAACGCGAGGGCGTGACCGTGGAAGGCTTTGCCGCCACACCGTCGCTGACCCGCGCCAACGCACTCGGCCAGTATTTGTTCGTCAACGGCCGCCCGGTGCGCGACAAGGTGCTCCTCGGCGCGGTGCGGGCGGCCTATTCCGACTACCTGCCGCGCGACCGCCATTCGGTGGTGGCGCTGTTCGTCACGCTCGACCCGCAGGAGGTCGATGCCAACGTGCATCCGGCCAAGACGGAAGTGCGCTTTCGCAACGCCGGTCTGGTGCGCGCACTCATCGTCCACGCGCTGAAGGACGGCCTGGCGCGCGAGGGTCGGCGCACGGCGGCCAACAGCGACGGTGCCGTGCTCACGGCATTTCGCCCCGCGGCTGCCTCGCGTCCGGCCGACTGGGATTGGCGGCAATCGCCCGCCTCGCCCGTGGCCTCGCGACCATGGTCCGGTGGCGCAACTGCTGCCGCCTTCGCCGAACCCGGACAAGCCGCATTCGACGTCGGTACGCCCAGCGCGGATGTGCGATCTGAAGCCAATCTCGTGGCCGATTTGATCGACCGGCCGCTCGGCGCGGCGCGCACCCAGATTCACGAGACCTATATCGTGACACAAACCCGCGATGGCTTGATCGTGGTAGACCAGCATGCCGCGCACGAGCGCATCGTTTATGAGAAGTTGAAGGCCGCGCTCAACCGCGACGGCGTACAGCGGCAGATCCTTCTGATCCCCGACATCGTCGAGCTGGACGAGGCCACCGTCGAACGGCTGATCGACCGAGCGTCTGAACTGGAAAAATTCGGCCTCGCGATCGAATCCTTCGGACCCGGTGCGGTCGCCGTGCGCGAGACGCCGTCGCTGCTCGGCAGGACCAATGCGGCAGCGCTGTTGCGCGATCTCGCCGAACACATGGCGGAATGGGACGAGGCGCTTCCTCTTGAACGACGCCTGCTGCATGTGGCGGCCACAATGGCGTGCCACGGTTCGGTGCGCGCGGGACGCATTCTCAAGCCCGAGGAAATGAACGCGCTGCTGCGCGAAATGGAGGACACGCCAAACTCGGGCCAGTGTAACCACGGCCGTCCAACCTATGTGGAGCTGAAGCTCGCCGATATCGAAAAGCTGTTCGGGCGAAGGTGAGCTTTCTTCGCTGTCATTCCCCGATGCGCAATTGCGTATCTGTGGGCGCAAGCGAAGCGAGCGAACCCGGAATCTAGTAATCTATTGCACCCCGTATTACTGGATTCCCCGATGTGCAATTGCACATCTGTGATCGCCGCTAACGCAGCGTCCGGAATGACGGAGAACAACGGTGGACTGGCAACTGCACGCCCGATTGAATACTTGTCCTTCGCACGCTCTCATGCGCTCCGCAGGAACACGAATTCCGTATCGTCATAGGCGCGCCGCTCAAGCTCCTCAAAACCCTCTGGCGGCGTGAACGCCGCCTTGGCTTCCTCGACGATCAACAATGCTCCCCGAGTCAACCAGCCGCCGTCGCGCAGCGAGGCAAGCGCCTTGTCGGCAAGCTTCATCCGGTAGGGCGGATCGAGAAACACCAGCGAGAACGGCTCGA
This sequence comes from Nitrobacter sp., assembly GCA_039923555.1. Taxonomy (GTDB): domain Bacteria; phylum Pseudomonadota; class Alphaproteobacteria; order Rhizobiales; family Xanthobacteraceae; genus Nitrobacter. Next base: position 5,831 of record JBDTCP010000159.1, on the reverse strand, counting down.
CCGGATGCGCGGGCCCGAGATCGGTCGCATCGCGGCGATAAACTTTCGTGACGCCGCCGAGTCCGAGCGCTTCGACATTGTTGCGCAGCAGCGCACGCGCCTCGGCGCCGTTATCGACGAACAGCGTAAACTTCGCCCCGCGCGACACCGCCTCGATGCCGAGCGCGCCGGTGCCCGCAAACAGATCAAGTACGCGCGCATCCGCAATCGGATCGTCATAGGCATGGACCAGGATGTTGAACAGCGATTCGCGCAGGCGATCGGCCGTGGGGCGGATCTGCTGCGTCGATGGAGACGCAAGGTTGCGGCCTTTCAGCCGCCCGCCGACGACACGCATCGTTCAGTCCCGAGGCGTCAGATCGCGCTTGCCGTGATAACCGCGCTTCGGCCGACGCGGCGGACCATAGCCGTTGGCCTCGGACTCGTTACGCGCCCGCGCCTCGTCGCTGCCGGTTCGCTGCACAACGACGTTGCGGCCCTTGCGGTCCTCGATCACCGCGCGTTTCGTTCTTGCCTTGTTGTCTTTTTTCGTGCGCAAGGGCGTACCGTCGCGGCCCAGCTTTGGCTCGGTGTCGGCTTCGGCGGCGGCGCCGGCGAAATTCGCGTTGGCGAGCGCGGCAATTTTCTCGCCGAGTTGCTCGCGCAGCACGCGGGTCTTGACCTCCTCGACCTGGCCTTCCGCGATCTCGGCCAGTTGGAACGGTCCATAGGAGACGCGGATCAGCCGGTTCACCTCGAGCCCGAGATGCGCCATCACGTTGCGCACCTCGCGGTTCTTCCCCTCGCGGATCGCGAACACCAACCACACGTTTGCGCCCTGGTCGCGCTCGAGTGTCGCGTCGATCGAGCCATACTTGACGCCGTCGACCTCAACGCCGTTCTTGAGCGCATCGAGTTGCGCCTGCGCCACCTCGCCGTGAGCGCGGACACGATAGCGCCGCAGCCAACCGGTGTCGGGTAGTTCCAGCGCTCGCGCCAGACCACCGTCATTGGTGAGCAGCAGCAATCCCTCGGTGTTGAAATCGAGCCGGCCGATGCTGATCAGGCGTGGCAGGCCTTCGGGCAGATTGTGGAACACGGTCGGCCGCCCTTCGGGATCGGCATGGGTCGTCATCAGGCCGCGCGGCTTGTGATACAGGAACAGCCGCGTGCGCTCGCGCTCCGGCAACGGCTTGCCGTCGACCGTGATGACGTCGCTCGAGGTGACATCGAGCGCCGGCGAGTTGATGACGCGGCCGTTGACGGCGACGCGGCCTTGCGTGACCCATTCCTCAGCGTCGCGGCGCGAAGCCAATCCGACGCGCGCAATCACTTTCGCAATGCGCTCGCCGGCCTTCTTCGGCTTCGGCGCGGGCCTTGCGCTGCGCCGATCGTCGTCAGGCCTGCGCTCGCGATAGGCTCCCCGTCCCCCGAACGCCGGACGTTTTGCGAAAACCTTGCTGTCGTTCTCATTGTCGCGACGCGGGCGCTCGCCACGTTCCTCATTGCGCGGGGCGCCACGAGGACGGTCGCTGTCGGTGCGATCCTGTCGTGGACGATCCTGTCGCGGGCGATCGAAGCGAGGACGATCGCCGGACGGACGGTCATAGCGCGGACGGTCACCTTGCGGTCGGTCGAACTTGCGCGGGCCACGATCGGCGCCTGAGGCACGCTCGGTATCACCCTCGCGGGGTCGCGAAAAACGCGGTCGCTCGGCGCCACCGCGATCATCGCGAGGACGGGCCTCACGCTTCTCCCATGGCTTGGACTCGCCGCGATCCGCACGATCGCCGAAATCCTTGCGCGGACCGCGCGAACCGCGATCCGGCGCGCCGCGTGGAAACGTCTTGTCACCGAAGGGACGATCTCCGCGCGGTGTATACGGACGCTTCTCGCCGCCACCCTCGCGCGGCGGACGCGCGCTATAAGGCCGATCGCCTTGCGGCCGGGCACGCTGCGGACGGTCGCCGTCTTTCCGAAAACCCTCGCCTCGCGGCGTGTAGGGACGCTTCTCGCCAAATTTCTTATCGGCAAAGCGCCCTGCCGGACGCGTGTCGCCACGGTCAGCGCGCGGCGCGCGATCGTCGCGTTTGAAGGCCGGGCGTTCACCGCGAGGAGAATCCCCGCGCGGCGTGTACGGTCGCTTCTCGCCGCCGCCGTCGCGCGGGCGAAAATCCTTGCGCGGACCCCGGTCGCTCTGACGATCCGGCCGGTCGCCACCACGCGCAGGACGGTCATCGCGATTGACACGGGCGCGCGCGGCATCGCCATCACGTTTGCCGGCGTAGGGCTTACCCGCACCCGCATACGGCTTCTTGGCATAGGGTTTTGCGCCGGCGGACTTGGCCGCATAGGGGCGCTTGTCGCCGTCGGTCTTGCCGGCAACGCCGCGCTTGGCGAACTTCTTGTCCGGCCCGCGCGCCGCACCAGAACGGCCCTTGCCGCCGGAGGGCCTATCACGCCGGCCGCGCGAGGATGCATTGTCTTTGTCGTTATCGCGGGGCATGAATGATCTCGCTACGGGCATAGGAACGGCGGCAGCGCCGGTGTGGAGAGATAGCACGACGATGTCGCGCGCGCCTCTTATACAGGGCGCATTCTCACGCAAAACCGGCATCCACTTTTGCTGAAGGCGCCCTCTTAACAGAGTTTCTACCAGAGCGCGATCAGCAAAAGTGGATGCCGGTTTTGCGTCCGATCATGCTCTAAGATATTGATGTGGCGCATGATCTGATCGCCAAACCGCTTACACTTTGGCGGATCATGCGCCGGGAAACGAGGCATGACCGCACCATCTTTCATGGATTTGGCGCTGAAAGCTGCCGAAAATGCCGGAAAATCGGGCGAAGTGCCGATCGGCTGCGTGATCGTGCGCGGAAACGAGATCGTCGCGTCAGCGGGAAACCGCACCCTGACCGACCGCGATCCCACCGCCCATGCCGAAGTTCTGGCGCTTCGGGCCGCAGCAAAGGCCATCGGCAGCGAGCGGCTGACCGACTGCGATCTCTATGTGACGCTGGAACCCTGCACCATGTGCGCGGCCGCGATCTCGTTCGCACGGATCCGCCGGCTCTACTACGGGGCGCCCGACCCGAAAGGCGGCGCGGTGGAGTCCGGCGTCAGATTCTTTGCGTCGCCAACCTGCCATCACCGGCCGGAGGTGTATCCGTCCGTCGGTGAGAGCGAAGCGGCGACGCTGCTACGGGATTTCTTCAAGGCGCGTCGGTGAAATCGGCTGCCCGCCTTTAAACAGACGCCGTCATCGTCCGCGAAAGCGGACGATCCAGTAACCTCGCCTTGTTTACTAGATACCCGCCTTCGCGGGTATGACGGCCTCGATCAAAGCGTTCTGCGCAGCCATGCAAGCATTGCAGCGCCCGAGATACAGTTCTCTTCTATCCACCCTTCTCTCTTGCCACCGCCCGAAAGCCGATATCGCGGCGGCAGAAGCCTTCAGGCCATTTGATGCGATCGACTGCCTCGTAGGCGCGACGCTGCGCCTCGGCGACGGTCTTGCCGGACGCGCAGACGTTCAGCACGCGGCCGCCATTGGCGAGAATGCGCCCGTTCTCCGCCCTGGTGCCCGCATGGAAAATCTCCACGCCCTCGACCTTCGCGGCCTCGTCGAGTCCGTCGATGCGCGTACCCCTCGCATAGTCGCCGGGATAGCCCTTCGCCGCCATCACCACGGTCAACGCGGGATCGGGAAACCAGCGCAGATCGAAATGTTTCAATTGCCCGTCACAGGCCGCGAACAGCCCCGGCACGATGTCTGACATCATCCGCAGCATCAGCACCTGACATTCAGGATCGCCAAAGCGGACGTTGTACTCGATCAACTTCGGCCCCTGTTCCGTGATCATCAGGCCGGCAAACAGCACACCCTTGAACGGCGTTGCCTGTGCGCGCATGGCGCGCAATGTCGGAACGATGATCTCATCCATGGTGCGGCGGCACATCTCGGCAGTCATGACGGGCGCCGGCGAATAAGCGCCCATGCCGCCGGTATTCGGCCCCGTGTCGCCGTCGAACGCCCGCTTGTGGTCCTGCGCCGTTGCGAGCGCCAGCGCGTCCTCGCCGTCGCAGAGCGCGAAGAACGAGGCCTCCTCGCCACGCATGAATTCCTCGACCACGACCTGCGCGCCGGCAGCGCCGAAACCGCCGTCGAACATTGTGTCGATGGCGGCCAGCGCCTCGTCGAGCGTCATCGCGACGACGACACCCTTCCCCGCGGCAAGCCCGTCGGCCTTGATGACGATCGGCACGCCCTGCGCGCGGATATAGCTTTTCGCCGCCGCGGCGTCATTGAAGCGCTCGTAGACGGCAGTCGGAATAGCGTTGTCGCGGCACAGCTCCTTGGTGAAGCCCTTGGAGCTTTCGAGTTGCGAGGCGAGCTTGCTCGGCCCGAACGCCTTGATGCTCGCGGCCGCGAGATCGTCGACAATGCCGGCGGCGAGCGGCGCCTCCGGTCCGACCACGACCAGATCGACCTTGTTGGTCTTGCAGAATGCGATCACCGCGGCATGGTCCGCGACATCGAGCGCCACGCATTCAGCCTCGCGCGCAATTCCTGCGTTGCCCGGCGCGCACCAGAGTTTCGTGAGCAGCGGGGAGTTCGCGATTTTCCAGGCCAGCGCATGTTCACGGCCGCCGGAACCGAGCAGAAGAATGTTCATGACTAACTGCCGATACAGGATTTTCGGTGGTTTCGAAGCGGTTTAGCATGGTAAGGCGGAGGCGCAACAGAAGTGAGCCTGATGCCCGCAAGCCCTGCACATCTATTGCCGAACTCGCCGGAATATACCGTCTCCGAGCTGTCCTCGGCGTTGAAGCGCACCGTGGAGAACACCTACGGGCATGTGCGGGTGCGCGGCGAGATATCCGGCTTTCGCGGCGCCCAAGCCTCGGGCCACTGCTACTTCGCGCTGAAGGACGAGAGCGCCAAGATCGAGGCGGTGATCTGGAAAGGCATCCATGGCCGGATGCGGTTCAAGCCACAGGAAGGCCTCGAGGTCATCGCGACCGGCAAGCTGACCACCTATCCGGGCTCGTCGAAATACCAGATCGTGATCGAGGCGCTGGAGCCCGCCGGCATCGGCGCGCTGATGGCGCTGATGGAAGAGCGCAAGAAGAAACTCGCGGCGGAAGGCCTGTTCGAAGAAGCCCGCAAGCAACTGCTGCCCTGGCTGCCCGAGGTGATCGGCGTAGTGACCTCCCCGACCGGCGCGGTCATCCGCGATATCCTGCATCGGCTGGAGGATCGTTTTCCGCGCCGTGTGCTGGTGTGGCCGGTGCGGGTGCAGGGCGAAGGCTCGGCGGAACAGATCGCCGCCGCCATCGACGGCTTCAATGCGCTGCCGGAGGGTGGACACATCCCGCGTCCCGATCTTCTGATCGTCGCGCGCGGCGGCGGCTCGCTCGAAGACCTGTGGTCCTTCAACGAGGAAATCGTGGTCCGCGCCGCTGCCGGCAGTATGATCCCGCTGATCTCGGCCGTCGGCCACGAGACTGACGTGACGCTGATCGATTTTGCCGCCGACAAACGGGCGCCGACGCCGACCGCCGCTGCTGAAATGGCGGTCCCGGTCCGCGCCGAACTGTTCGTTGAAATCTCGGGTTTCGCGTCCCGCGTCATCATCGCATGGCGGCGCGGTCACGATGACCGGCGCGCCGAATTGCGCTCGGCCACCCGCGCGCTGCCGGGAGCCGGCGAGTTGCTCGCGATTCCCCGGCAGAAGCTCGACGGCGCCGCTGCAGCATTGCCGCGCGCCTTGCGCGCAAGCACGCACGTGCATCATCGTCGCTTTACGCAGATCTCTGGCGGGCTTACGCTGCGCGTGTTGCGCGCGCAG
>JBDTCP010000158.1:0-11000 GCA_039923555.1 Nitrobacter sp. | reverse complement strand
GAACCGGACCACTAGAGCGGTCCATGACACTCCCGCGACGGATTCCGGCAAATGAAGCAGTTTTTTCTCAAGCTCTTTACCTGGTGGAATGGCCAGACTTTCGGCACGCAACTCTGGACGTGGCGCTTTGGTGAACTGGTGGGCAAAGACGGCCAGGGCAACCACTACTACCGGACAGCCGGCGGCAAGATCGATCCGACGCTCGGCTTTGAGCGGCGCTGGGTGATCTACAACGGCTACGCTGAAGCGAGCCGCATTCCACCCGACTGGCATGGCTGGATGCATCACACCGTGGACGTCCCGCCGACCGAAGAGACCTATCAGCCGCGCGAATGGCAGAAGCCGCATGTGCCCAACATGACCGGGACGCCCGCCGCCTATCGGCCCCCCGGCTCGACACTGGCGAGCGGCCGCCGTCCCCAGGCGACCGGCGATTACCAGCCCTGGACGCCCGGGCAGTAGAGATACCGACGCTCCGTATCTCAACGTCCACGACACACGCCTTCACAAATTGCGTAATGACAGCTGCGCATTTGACAGTGCGCCGTGGCCCGGCGGTCCCAATGCGCAAGATGAGTGTGCGATGAAGCGTCTCAGCGGGTCATGGCCGGGCTTCGTCCCGGCCATCCACGTCTTTGATTCGATCACGTTGCAAGGCGTGACGCCAGCATAAAGCCGGGCATGACGATTCAATCAAACTCATCCGAGGCTTAGTACGATTGAACAACTTTCAGTGCTTCGCCGCGGCGAAAATTCCGCTGCCGAGGTAACCGCCGGTGCCGGAAATTGCGACGCTTCCACCCATCTCGCCAACCGGACTGTTCTTCCCCTGGAAGAAGCTGCCCTGCAGGGTCATGCTGCGGTTGCCGACATCGCCTGTGAGGGGATGGCTGAGGGTGCTGAGGCTGGAGCCGTTGAGCGACACATTGCCGGTGTAGTTGGTGCTGTCGAGATTGGTCACGCTCACCGCGCCAGTTCGCGCACCGAAATCGACGGTGTTGGAAAAGCCGCCGGCGACGAGGCCCGCGCTGTTGACGGTGGCGATGACGTGGCCGGTGTAGGTCGCTGAACCTGTGGTCGGCACGTCACTGATGCGCGGGACCCGGGCGCCCAGGATTGCCTCGCGGAATGTCCGCGTTCTGGTGTTGATCGTGCTTGAGTTAGTCGGCCAGAATCCCCAGCGCCGGAATGAACTGTGGTGATGGTTGTGGTGGTGATGGTTGTAGTGGTGGTGCGGCTGCTCGTTGGCAGGTGGCGGATTGTCGTCGACAGGTGGCTGGTTGTTATCGTCCGCTGGCGGGTTGTTGTTTCCCGTTGGCTGATCTTGAGCGACCTGTTGCAGCGCGGTTGCTTGATTTGATGTCTGGATCGACTGCGTGAAGGCCGTTGCGATTGCGTTGATCTGTCCGACGATGGTGGGCGGAGTGGGCAAGGGCGGAGCACCCGATCCGGTCACGGACCCACCGGGCGAACCTGTGGCGTTATGTTCGGCGGCTGCCACGTTCTGCTGCGACGCCGCTCCCGCGCGCGCGCCGCCGCTCTGGCCGACGGCGCTCTGGAAGACCGCGATCTGTTGCTGAACGAATCCCGGCGGTGGCAGTCCGGGCGGCGTCGGCGGGCCGCCCGGTTGCGTCTGGGTGAATTCGCCGGCACCCAGCGTGACCGTCTGACCTCCGGACGTGATGGTCGCTGTCCCGTAGCCGGAATAAATGCCGCCCTTGCCGTCGGTCATCATCACGCCGCCGCGAATGCCGATCAAAGCCGACGCCGTCTTGATCTCCGCATCGCCGTTGTGACTGATCTGGCCGCCGACAAAACGCAGCGCACCCTTGCCGAGGGTCGCCGCCAGCTTGCCGGTGTTGGCGCTGGGGTCATAAACGTATTCGTCGATCGTGAGGTCGCTGTTCGGGCCGATCGTCATCGAGGTCTTGTCGAGGAACAGCAGTTGCACCGAACCGCTGGCCTTGGTCTGAATCCGCTCCTTGTGCGCGATCGACTGACCGATGGTGATGGTCTTGAGGTTGGCGGTCGCGGCCGGGTTGACTGCCGAGGCCGTGCCGACCTGCTGGGCAAGTGCAATCGAGCCGCCGAGCGCCAGCGCAGCGGCCATTATCGCAATTCGGAGCGCCCCCATACGACTCATGACAATTTCCTGGTCAAAAACTGAACGCAAACCCGAAAGCCCAAGTATAGCCCTGAATGTCTTAGATACGCCAACCCAAACGCTTACCGGAATACCGTTCGAGATGCGAATGATGGTATCTGTTGCCCCAAGTCCACGCCAAACTTGCGCGCCGAATCTATTGGAATTTTGAATTGACATTCGTGCCGGAAGTCGCGGTCAGCGGTCGCGATGTCAAATCCTCTTCACAGATGTCAAATCCTCTTCACAAGAGTCAGCCCGATCCTCGGCGGCGTCATGCGGGGGTTTGATCCGCGCATCCGCCTTCTTTCAGAAATGATGGATTGCCGGGTCAAGCCCGGCAATGACGATGGTTCTTCCATCGATTGCGAACTGACCAGCTTTTGCTACGAGAGCATTCTCGCAGCCGACCGCGGGCGCGGGATAGGCCGCCCTTTCCCCGCCGCAATCGGCGTGTTAACCGGGCGCCTGCGAGCGGCTTGGAGCCTTTAATATCTGTACAATGTTCCGGCCCTGATTCGAGCCACAAAGCCGCGCAAGATGTTTCGAACCATTGTCATAGCCGGTTGTGCGGCTTTTACGTTTGTCGTGCTGGTCGCGGCTTCATCGCCCGTGCGCGCGCAAATCGGCAATATTTTTTCGGATCCTGCGCCGCGTCCGCCAGGCGCAATTCCGCGTGGACAAGCCGCTCCGTCTGATGATGACGAGGAAGAGGTGCCGGATCTGCCGCAACGAGGACGCGTGCTCCCGGCGCCGATGCATGTGCCGTCAGGGCAGGGCGCTCCACCTCCCGGTCCCGTTCAGACCCAGCCGTTGCCGCCGCCACCCGGAACGACGGTAGTTCCGCAGAATGCGCCGAACGGAGTTGCCGTCGCGCCGCCTTCACCCAACTCGCAACCGGGCGTGCCAGCCGGACAACACCAGCCGCGTTCGGCTCCGCCTGCACCGGCGACGCTTCAACCAGGCGACGAAGTCGTCACCGAGCCGCCGGCCCAGAAGATCATCAACAAGAAGGCGGTCTTCTCCGGCCTCGACAAGATCACGGGCCGCATCATTCACTTCGACGAGGGTGTCGGCGAAACTGTGCAGTTCGGTGCGCTGCGTGTGAAGACCGACGCCTGCTATACGCGCCCCGCGACGGAAGCCACCAATACCGATGCCTTTGTCGAGGTCGACGAAATTACCCTTCAGGGCGAGGTGAAGCGGATTTTCTCCGGCTGGATGTTCGCGGCGAGCCCCGGCCTGCATGGTGTCGAGCATCCGATCTATGATGTCTGGCTGACCGACTGCAAGGATCCGAAAACGACTGTCGTCAACGCACAGCCGGATCAGCCGAAACCAACGCCGCCGCCACCCGCCAAGCGTTCGCGGCAACCCGCTGCACGTCAGTCGCGGCAATCTGCGCCGCAACCTCAGCCGATGCCGCCTCCACCGCAACAGCAACAACAGCCACGGCCACGGCCGCAGAGCAATCCGTTCTTTCCGCCGTTCCGGCAATAAGCTTACGCGCGGCTGGCGATTATCTCGAGCGCGTCCGCACCGGACACCGGCCGATCAAGCGGTAGGGCCGCGAAATCGGCATGGCCTTTCAGCGCATCGTCCAACAGCGTCCGGTATCGTCTGCGCGGGACTTCGATCGCGCCGAATGTGCTCAGATGGGCGGTCACGAATTGCGTATCGAGCAGCAGGAAACCGCCCGCGATCAACCGGGCGACCAGATGCACCAGCGCCACTTTCGATGCGTCGCGCGCGACATGAAACATGCTCTCGCCAAAAAACGCGCGGCCAAGCCTGACGCCATAGAGACCACCAGCGAGGTCTTCTCCGTGCCAGACCTCGACGCTGTGACAGTGGCCGAGCTCATGCAATGCAATATAAAGCTCGTGGATGCGGTGATTGATCCAGGTATCGTCACGGCCGGGCTGAGGCGCAGCGCAGCCGGCGATGACGGCCTTGAAGGCGGTATCGACGGTCACGGCAAAGCTGTCAGATCTCACCGTGCGGGCCAATCGTGACGAGACCCGAAAACCCTCGAGTGGAATTACGCCGCGCATCTCCGGTTCGACCCAGAACAGCGTCGGATCGTCGACGCTTTCCGCCATCGGGAAAATGCCGCAGGCATAGGCGCGCAGCAGCAGCTCCGGGGTGATTTCGGAAGAGACGGTGTCGCGGGAAGCCATGCGCCTTTATAGCAGGGCTGGAGAGCCGCCGGCCGATAATTTGCGAGGCGCAGAGTTGCGATTTTGCCGTGAAATGCTCCGCTCAGGCCGCGGTTGCAGACTTGTGTTTTACGGGCGGTAAAATCTCGCGGCGGAACCGCAACACGATGCGGGTGCCGGCATGGCTAGGATCGCGTTCGGCTCGAGCATCGAGTTTCTGCGCCATGGCAGAAACAATCCGCTGGCCCATTCCCGTAGAGCGCGGATCGATCTTGGCATTGAGACCGACACCGTCGTCGGTGATCGATAGTTCGATGTCGCCGCCGTGGATCGCCAGTTCGACATGGATTGGACCGGGGCCATCCGGGTAGGCGTATTTGACCGCGTTCATAACCAGTTCGTTGACGATGATTCCAATCGCGACGGCGCGATCCGGATCAATCTCGACGGGTTCGGCCTTCAGGTCGAGGCGCGACATCCGGTTACCCTCGGCGGACCGCCGGAGATCTTCGAGCAGCGCTTCAAGATACTGATTCAGTAGCACGCTCTTCAGGTCGTGTGAGGTGTAGAGCCGGCGATGCACCTGCGCGACGGCCGCCACCCGGCCCATCGCATTGGTGAGCGCAGTCTTGACGCCTTCCTCCGAGCTGGAATTGGCCTGCAGATGCAGCAGCGATGCGATGATCTGAAGGCTGTTGCCGACCCGATGATTGACCTCGCGCAGCAGCACTTCGCGCTCGGCTGCCAGCGCCGCATAGCGGTCGCGCGAGGCGCGGACTTCGTCCTCGGCGTCGTCGCGCGCTTTCTGAATGAGCGCCTGCCGGATCGCCACTTCGGCTGCGACATGCAACAGGGGAACGAATTCGCCCAGAGTGTCCTTGACGAGATAGTCGGCCGCACCGGCTTTCAGCGCAGTCACGGCTATCTTCGAGTCCTGCGAAGCGGTGACGAACACCACCGGCGGCGCGTTGGGGATCGCCTGAATTCGCTCCAGCGTCTCCAGCCCGTCAAGCCCGGGCATGTGCTGATCGAGTGCGATCACATCGATGCCGCCTTGCGCGATGCGCGCGAGCCCGGCTTCGCCGTCGGGTGCGTGCTCCACGCTAAATCCATGGCGTGTCAGGCCGCGCTGAACCAGCCGAGCCAGCGCCGCGTCGTCATCGACGTATAGAAGGGTGGGTTTGGCGCTCATGTGGCGGCTTGGGGAACCTGAATGACTGAGAAAAACAGGCCGAGTTGCCGGATGGCGTTGGCGAAGCTCTCGTAGTTTACCGGCTTCGTGATGTAGACGTTGCATCCGAGCTCGTAGCACCGCTTGATCTCCTGGGAATCGTCGGTCGTCGTCAGCACGACCACCGGCGCGCACTTCAGATATTTGTTTTCCTTCACCCGCCGCAGGACATCGATGCCAGTCATGTCTGGCAAATTTAGGTCGAGCAGGATGAGCAGTGCTTCGCCCTTGTGCGCAAGGCCGCTGCCATCCGCTCCGAACAGGTAGTTCACAGCGTCTGTACCGTTGATGAACGGCACGATCTCATTGTTGACACCTGAACGCCGGATATTGCGCTCAATCAGCCGCGCATGACCTTCGTCGTCCTCGATCATGATGATGGTGACTGGCGTGCTCATGATTGCTTGTCCCGATTGATTCCTGTCCACGCGGTGGGAAGGGTAACAGTAAATGTACTTCCAGTGTTAAGTTCTGAAGAGACCGACATGGTTCCGCCAAGGCGGCGAACCAAGGCTCGGACGTGAGCCAGGCCAATGCCCTGTCCCGGACGGTCCTGCGTTCCGGCGCGGCGGAAGAGGTCAAAGATTCGCTGATGGTCCTTTGGATCGATGCCGCGCCCGTTGTCGGTGATTTCAAAGATCGCGAAACCCAGCTTGCGCCGGCCGCGGATGGCAATATCGCCGGGAACGCCGGATTTGAGATATTTAAGCGCGTTGTCGATCAGATTGGAGAAAATCTGCTCGATCGCGAGGTGGTCGCTGACGATATCCGGCAACGGCTCGACCCGAATGTGAGCATCGGCCTCGGCGGACTGATGCGCCACGGTGGACGCGATGTTCTCGATCAGGTCGCGCATGGCGATCGAGACGGGGTGGAATTCGCGGCGGCCTTCGCGGGTGAGATGGAGGATCGCGCTGATCAGCCGGTCCATCTTGCCGATCGATGACTTGATGAAGCCGAGCGCCTCGGCAAAGTCCTGCGATAATTGCCTGTCCGGTTCGTCGAGAATTGGCTCGACGGCCAGCGTCGAATCCTCCGTTGCCGGAGGCGGAACATCATCCGGCCGGTTCAAGGCCGCGATCCGCTTGAACATGTCGCCGCGCAATTCCTCAAGTTCGCTGGTGAAGCCCATGATGTTGACCAGCGGCGAACGCAGATCATGACTGACGATATAGGCGAAGCGCTGGATTTCTTCGTTGGCCTCGCGCAGGTCGCTGGTGCGTTTCTCCACAATGGATTCGAGGTTGAGATTGTTGTCGAGTAACTGGGCTTCAGCCACATCGCGGGCCCTGCTCGAGCGCCGCACCAGGAAGATCGACAGTCCTGCGAACACCACGACCAGTCCTGAACCGATACTGGTGATTGATGCCGAAGACGACTGGCTGGCATCGGCCGATGCCGTTCGCGCCGCAAGCAGGCGCTCTTCCTCGGCCCGCATCTCGTTCGCGAGACTGCGAATATGTCCCATGACGTCGCGGCCGGCCTCCTGCCGCGCGATCTCGACGGCTTCGTTCTGTCGGTCCGACAGTGCGAGATTGATGCCGTTCCGCAACTGCTCCATCCGCTGATTGGTCTGCGGGATCATCTGTTTGAGTCGCTGCTGCTGATAAGGATTATCGATCGTAAGCGCCCCGAGTCGCTCGAAACTCGGAGCGATCTGGCTGGCTGCCTCCTCGAACGCGCTGCGGAATTCCGGCCGCGATGTCAGCAGGAAGCCGCGCTGTGCGCTTTCCGCGCGCCGCATTTGCAATTGGGCGAGCGAGATTTCATTCTCGACCTCCATGCTGTGCAGGACCCAACGCGCATCCTCTCGTGCCTTGTTGACGAGATAGACGGAGGTCGCGCTAATCAATGTCAGAACCACAAGGCCTGCTGCCAGCAGCATGACCTGGCCGAACGCGTGGCGTGGTGACGATGTGGCGGAGGTCACCGCCATCGCATGACGTTCGGTTTGAGACAGTCCAACTCGCCCCCGCACGGCTTCCGTGCCTGACCGTTTGCCAAACGCCAAAGCGGACGCTTGGTTCCCGCGCCCACCGGCTTTTTTTGATCTAGTTCGGATCCCGAAAAGATCGCCTCAGCCTCCCGCGAGACCGCCACTGGCCAAATATTGCTCCAGCCAGTGGATATGGTAATCGCCGTCGATGATGCTGGGTTCGCGGACCAGCGCCCGGAACAGCGGCAAGGTGGTTTCGATGCCGTCCACCACCATCTCATCGAGTGCCCGGCGCAGCCGCATCAGGCACTCCGCGCGGGTCTTGCCGTGAACGATCAGCTTGCCCACCAGCGAGTCGTAATAAGGCGGGATTACATAACCCTGATAAACGGCGGAATCGATCCGGACACCGAGCCCGCCGGGCGGATGATATTGCAGAATCTTGCCGGGTGAAGGACGGAAGGTAACGGGGTTTTCCGCATTGATGCGGCATTCGATGGCGTGTCCGGAAATAACGATTTCCTTCTGTGTCGCCGGCAGATCGCCGCCGGCGGCGACGCGAATCTGCTCCAGCACCAGATCGATGTCGGTGATCATCTCGGTGACGGGATGCTCGACCTGGATGCGGGTATTCATTTCGATGAAATAGAACTTGCCGTCCTCATAAAGGAATTCGACCGTGCCGACGCCGAGATACTGCATCTCACGCATCGCTTTGGCGACCGTTTCGCCGATTTTGTTGCGGGCGGCGGCGGTCAGTACGGGCGAGGGGCCTTCTTCCCAGACCTTTTGGTGGCGCCGCTGCAGCGAGCAGTCGCGTTCACCCAGATGAATGGCGCCGCCGCGACCGTCACCAAGCACCTGGATTTCGATGTGGCGCGGCTTCTGCAGGTATTTCTCGAGATAGACCGAAGCATCGCCGAACGCCGCCTTGGCCTCATTGCCGGCGGTCGAGATCGCCATCATCAGGTCGGCTGGAGTCTTCGCGACTTTCATGCCGCGTCCGCCGCCGCCGGCGGCTGCCTTCACCAGCACCGGAAATCCGATCGCTTTGGCAATCGCCATGGCGTCGTCTTCCGGGCCGACGCCGCCGTCGGAGCCTGGGACCACAGGAATACCGAGTCGCTTCGCGGTTTTCTTCGCCTCGATCTTGTCGCCCATCAGACGGATGTGTTCGGCCTTGGGACCGATGAAATGAAGGCCGTGGTCGGCGAGGATTTCAGCGAAGCGCGCGTTTTCGGACAAAAAGCCATAGCCCGGATGCACAGCATCGGCGCCGGTGATCTCGCAAGCGGCCAGCAGCGCCGGAATGTTGAGATAACTGTCCTTCGAAGGCGGCGGTCCGATGCAGACGCTCTCGTCGGCAAGCCGCACATGCATGGCGTCGGCATCGGCGGTGGAATGCACCGCGACGGTCGCGATACCCAACTCCTTGCAGGCGCGCAGAATACGCAGGGCGATCTCGCCGCGATTGGCTATCAAGATCTTGTCGAACATCACTGCGCCCGCGGTTCGAACAGCATCATTCAATGATGACCAGCGGCTCGCCGAATTCGACGGGTTGGCCGTCCTCGACAAGAATCTGCGTGACCGTGCCGCCCCGCGGCGACGGAATCTGGTTCATTGTCTTCATGGCTTCAATAATCAGCAGCGTCTGGCCTGCGGTGACCTTGGAGCCGACCTCGATGAAAGGCTTGGCGCTCGGCTCCGGTGCCCAGTAGGCAGTGCCGACCATCGGCGATGGAACCATGCCGGGATGCTTGCTGATGTCGGCGGCGCCAGAAGCTGGTGCGGCGGCCAGTACCGGCGCAGCAGCCTGATAGCTCGCGGGCACCCCCGAGCCGACGCTGACATTGCGCGCGACCCGGACTCGAAGCCCGTCGCGCTCGATCTCGATCTCAGTGAGATTGGTCTCATCGAGCAGCAAGGCGAGTTCACGGATAACCGCGCTTTCCTCGCGCCGTCCGTCGCCGGTTTTGGTCTTTGATGGGTCTCCAGGCTGGCGGGCCATGATCTCGATCCGAAGCTTTCTGTGTGGGACGACGCTGATACGTCAGGATTTCAATTTTGCATCGGACTTCGCCGCGCCGATCTTGGCGGCAAGGCCGTTGATCGCAAGCCGGTAGCCATCGATTCCGAATCCGCAGAGGCTCGCAAAGGCGGCTTTTGCCGTGAGCGAGTGATGGCGGAAGTCCTCGCGCGCATGGACATTGCTGATGTGGACTTCGACGGTCGGGATCTTCACCGCGACCAGCGCATCATGAAGTGCAACCGAGGTGTGCGAGTAGCCGCCCGCGTTGATGACGATGCCGACCGCCTTCTTCGCATGTGCGTCGTGAATGAAGTCGATCAATTCGCCTTCGCGGTTGGACTGGCGGCAATCGGTGGCCAGTCCAAAATCCTTGGCCGTGTCCGCGCAGAGCTTTTCCACGTCTGCAAGGGTGGCGGAGCCATAGGTTTCCGGCTCCCTGGTCCCGAGCATGTTGAGGTTCGGGCCGTTGAGAACGTAAATTGTCTTAGCCATCTGAGGTCCCGAAATACTCCTTCCAACGCCGAAACGCCGGAGTTCGGGTCGTTATATGTAACAAGACGGCCAAGGGGAAGCCTGAACAGTCTGGTATTCGGCTTCAAATACCTCACTTTGTTCGCGAAAAGGCGCGCGGAACCTACGGAAATTGCAGGTTAACCAAAGTCGGGATGGGGCTGGCGTAGGTGGGAAGGCAATCCGGTCACCACACGGGGCGGGCCGAAGCCCCGCCCCGTGTTCCGTTAACTCGCCAGATTCAATCAGGCGTCCAGAACCGCTACGATCTCGAACGTCTGCGGGTCGACGACGATGATCTGGTCGCGGACCAGGAAGAACTCGTAGCCGCGCCAGTCCGGGTAAACCGTGACGATTTCAGCCGGAAGCGGATGGAAGTGCACCTCGCGGGGCACACGGGTGCCGACCGAAATCGAGAAGTTGACGTTGGTCTCCGGTCGAATGCGCTTCATTCTTGATCACGGTCGTGATCTTGGTTCGCTGCTCCGTAGACAGCTTGGCGCGGGAGCCGGCCTGACCCGTGGTGGTCGAGGACTTACCCTCAGCGGCGTTCTTGGAATCCGACTTCATGCTGTTTCGATCTTCGGCCTTCATCTGGCCGCGGTCTTCGGTCTTCTCGTTGCGGCCTTCGGCCTTCATGTTCTTGTCGGCCTTGTTCCGATCGTTCATTTCCGAACTTTTCGACTTCTCGCCGCGCATCTTGTCTTGATGCATGTCGTCTTGCGCGCTCTTGGACTTGTCGCCCTTCATGTTGTCCTGGGCGTGCTTGCCGCCTTCGCGCGACATGCCGCTGTCTTCGGACTGACCTGCGTTCATGTCGGTCTTTGCGGCGCCGGATTCCGAGGACTCACCGCGGGTCATCGGCGCGTTCGCGGCGGGTGCGCTCTGTTGTGCGCCGGATCCTGCCGCCGGAGCCATGCGGCCCGTTCCCTGTGCGAAGGTCAAACTGGTTCCGGCGATCAGCGCGACGGCTGCGGTCGACAATAAAA
>JBDTCP010000157.1:0-8563 GCA_039923555.1 Nitrobacter sp. | reverse complement strand
GGGTATGTGACCTTGCGCGGTCTCATCAATGACGAGTTCGATGGTCAACAGTCTGGATCTGGAAGGTCGTCCTCAGGACACGCGGATCGTGGTCGCCATGTCAGGTGGCGTCGATTCGTCGGTGACGGCCGCGCTGTTGAAGTCCGAGGGCTACGACGTCGTCGGAATCACCTTGCAGCTTTACGATCATGGCGCCGCGACTCATCGGAAGGGGGCCTGCTGTGCCGGGCAGGACATTCATGATGCCCGCAATGTTGCTGAACGCCTCGGCATTCCGCACTACGTGCTGGACTATGAAAGCCGCTTCCGCGAGTCCGTGATCGAGAATTTTGCGGACAGTTATGCATCGGGTGAAACGCCGGTGCCTTGCATCGAGTGCAACCGTTCGGTCAAGTTCCGCGATCTGCTGGCCACCGCGCGCGAGCTTGGGGCCACGGCACTTGCGACAGGTCATTACGTTGCGTCCCGTCGTCTGGCCGGTGGATCGCGCGCGCTGCTCTGTGCGGCGGATACGGATCGCGACCAGAGCTACTTCCTGTTCGCCACCACGCGCGAACAGCTCGATTTCCTGCGCTTTCCGCTCGGCGATATGACAAAGCCGCAGACCCGTGAACTGGCGCGACGCTTCGGATTGTCGGTCGCCGACAAGCATGACAGCCAGGACATCTGTTTCGTGCCGACCGGTCGCTACACCGATATCATCAGTCGGCTGAAGCCGAACGCGATGGAGCCCGGCGACATCGTCGATCTCGATGGGCATGTCATCGGTCATCACGAGGGCATCGTGCATTTCACGATCGGGCAGCGCCGTGGCCTCGGCATCGCCTCCAGCGCGCCGCTTTACGTCTTGAGTCTCGACGCGGCGAACCGACGCGTGGTCGTCGGATCACGCGAAGCGCTGAAGATGCATCGCATCGTCCTGCGCGACGTGAACTGGATTGGCGAGGGCGCGCTCGATCGTGCTGTCGGTTCCGGACTTGAGTTGTTCGTGCGGGTGCGCTCGACGCGCAAGCCCCAACCGGCCTGGCTGCGCGCCGTCGATGGCCGCTATGAGATCGAACTCGTGGCCGGCGAGGAGGGCGTGTCGCCCGGTCAGGCCTGTGTGTTCTATGATGGGCCGGAAGGGCAGGCGCGAGTGCTTGGCGGCGGATTCATCGCGCGCGCCATGGCGCAGCGTGCAATCGAAACCGCTGCGCAGAACGGCATGCCAGCGCACCCCCTCGCCGCCGAATTGCGCGGGTAGACGTTCGGGGCACGCGGCGAGTATGGGCAACGACATTGACCGCGCAGGGGTCGCCAAGGCTTATGGCCGCTGGGCGCCAGTTTACGATCTCGTGTTCGGCAAGGTCTTCGATCACGGCCGTCAGTCGACCATCGCGGTGGCCGATGCGATCGGCGGGCGTATCCTCGATGTCGGCGTCGGGACCGGACTGTCGCTGTCGGATTATGCGTCCACGACACGACTGTGCGGCGTGGATATTTCCGAACCGATGCTGCGCAAGGCGCAGGAGCGGGTGCGTTCGCTCAATCTCACGAATGTCGAAACGCTGGCGGTAATGGACGCCAAACACCTTGCGTTCCCGGATTCGTTTTTCGATGCGGTGGTGGCACAATATGTCATCACTGCGGTGCCGGACCCGGAAGCGACACTTGATGATTTCGTCCGCGTGCTGAAGCCGGGCGGCGAACTGATTCTGGTCAATCACATTGGCGCGGAGCGCGGACCGCGCCGCCTGTTCGAACTGGCGTTTGCGCCGCTGGCGCGGCGGCTCGGCTGGCGTCCGGAATTCCCGTGGGCGCGCCTTGTGAACTGGGCGGCGAAGCATGGCGGCGTCACGCTTTCTGAGCGTCGGCCGATGCCGCCAATGGGGCACTTTTCGTTGATACGCTATCGCAAAACCTGATCGCGCCGGTTCCGGTGGAACATCCGCCGTGGCCCTTCGTTGCTTTGCTATGCGGATAAGAATCATATCGTCATTGCTCGCGCCGACAGCACTTCTTGCGCTGTCGAGCATCGCGTTTGCGCAGGCGCCGCCGACGCCGGCCACGCCGCCTGCCAAAACGGCGACACCGGCGCCTTCACCGAATTCGGCCAGTTGCGCCCCTCACGACACGGCTGCGCCGAAAGGAACGACTGACGAGCGCAAGGAGCCGCTGGGCGATAAACTGGCGAAATCCGACGGCGTGCTATGCCCGCCTGCTGGCGTTGATCCGGAGATTCGTGCGCCAACCCCGGAAGGGGATAAAATGCCGGTTATCCCGCCACCCGGCAGTCCCGGCGGCGATCCCAATGTGAGGCCAAAATAAGCGCTCTCCAACAATAAGCTGGCAGATTGGGCTGCTTTGCTTGACAGGGCCTTGAGCGGCTTTTTATATGCCGCGCGTTCACGGCTTCGGCCGATCATGAACGCTGTGGCGAGGTAGCTCAGCTGGTTAGAGCACGGGAATCATAATCCTGGGGTCGGGGGTTCGAGTCCCTCTCTCGCTACCAACTTGCCGCTAAAGCATTGAATTCAATAGAACTTGATCTTTTGCCACTGACTACGAGGGATGTCACACGAGTACATCCGCGAATTCATTTTGGCAATAACAAGTAGCGCATCGATTGCCAGCCCAAATAAAAGCGAGCGTCTGAAGCCTTTGCAGAACCGGCTCCGAGGCTCTTTTTCACTGGTTATCGGTGCTATTGCAACGACGCTGCACACCTAAACGATTTTCGCGCGGCGGGGAAAACGACTGGGACGCGCGAGACGTCGAAAATTTCCGGTATTTGTAATGACGGCGCACTTATGAGACATCCGCTGGTCGATTATAGTCGTTCACGGAGAACCTCGTAAGGTGCCTTCCCGTTGAATGCACCGTGAGGTCGGGAGAGGTTGTAGAACTGCTCCCATTCGGAGAGCCTTGCTCGAAGGTCCACATCGTCGGTGTATGTCAGGAGCTGATAGAACTCCTGCTGATCAGTGCGATGCGACCGCTCGACCTTGCCGTTCAGTTGAGGCGAAGCTGGTTTGATGTAGGCATGGCGAATGCCCAGGTCTTCGACATGCCAATGGAATTGGGCTTGGAACTCATGACCATTGTCCGTTCGCACCTCGCGGATGCGGAACGGGAATTTGTTGATGATGGTATTGATGAAGTCGATCGCATTTGACTGATTGTGCCGGTCATAGATTTTCAAGGCAGATCAATTCGATGACGAGCTGCAGGCAGGCTGTGATCAAACCTGCAGAGAACATCGCCAGCCCAACGTCTGCAAGATAAAGAAGGATTTTTACCTGTACTGCCTCGCTGACCACGCACACCGAGTTTCGCTTTGCGAGACGTCCAGCCAACATACTGCTTCATGGTAGCTTCCGAATCGGTTGATTGCGAGACGAAGGCATCGAAGATTTCGTGCCACGAGCGCAGATCGCAATTACGTCGTCTGCAATTTGATCCCCTTCGCGTCCAGGAATGGCTGTGACGCAATCATGTTTGCCGCCGCTCATCACCCACATGATCAAACGTCATGAGCACGACGCCCATCATCGTCATCACATGCACCGCTAACGCGTTCACGGTGTTTCGCAACGCACTCCGCGCGCCCCTTTCCCGCTTGCGGGGGAGGGAGTTAAGGCATGCCCTCACCCGACCGACCGCGCTGGTCGATCCTCGGGTCATGCTCGAGGGCAGGACCTCCCCCGCAAGCGGGATAGGTGAAGACCAACGGTCGCGATTCCGGATCAGGATGCACCGTACCGCCAATCTGAGATGACCGCGAGGCAGATTTTTCTTGGAACGTTTCTTGATAGCAGCGCATTACCGCCGCAATATCCAGGAGATCTTGCGATGGCGCTTCGGCGGCGAGAGTTTTTGGCGGGCTCGGCTCTGCTCCTGTTGAGCGGATCGTCGAGCAGGTCTGCGTTGCTGTCAGACCAATTGCCTTGGTACCCAGACGCCGGCAGCCCGCCGGTGCCGGCGCGTCCCGGTCCCTGGCTCTATTTCACTGCAGATGAGGCTCGCGCCGTCGAGGCGCTGGCCGATCGCATCATTCCGGCCGATCCGCAGACGCCCGGTGGCAAGGATTCCGACTGCGCGGTATTCGTGGATCGCCAGCTCGCTGGTCACTACGGGCGCGACGAAGGCCACTACCTCCGACCACCATTCATGTCCGGCACCAAGCAGCAGGGTCCGCAATCGGCCAAGGGCCCGGCGCAGGATTATCGCGACGGATTGGCGGCGCTCGAGAAGTATTGCCAGGCCAAATATTCGGGCAAGCGCTTTCCCGATCTAACCGCCGACGACCAGGACACTGTCCTCAAGGGCTTGGAAAGCGGCGAGGCCAAGCTCGATCCAACCGATGGCGAGTCATTCTTCAAGCAGGTCCTCAAGGATATCCAGGCCGGCTTCTTCGCCGATCCGCTCTATGGCGGCAACCGCGACATGGTAGCGTGGAAGATGATCGGGTACCCGGGCGCCCGCTACAACTATCTCGACTGGATCGAACGGCACAATGAGCGCTATCCGCTGCCGCCGGTGGGGATCACCGGTAGCCCCGCCTGGTCTCAGAAAACATAGCGAAGGCGGCAATGTCGCGAAAACTTCCCAAAAAGGACGTCGTCATCATCGGATTGGGATGGACCGGTTCGATCATCGCAAACGAGCTCACCGACGAAGGTCTCGATGTTATCGCCATCGAGCGCGGACCGTGGCGCGACACCCCGACGGACTTTCCGGTCAACTACATGCAGGACGAGCTGCGTTACCACATCCGCCACGAGCTGTTCCTGCGGCCCGATCAGACGACATTCACCTTCCGCAACAAGATGACTCAGACGGCGCTGCCGATCCGCACCTGGGGCGCTTTCATGCCACCCAACGGCGTCGGTGGCGGCGGCGTGCACTGGAATGCCGAGACCTGGCGCTTCCTGCCGTCGGACTTCGTGCTCAGGACTCATCTGACTGAGCGTTATGGCGCGGCGTTTCTGCCCGACGACATGACGATCCAGGATTGGGGCGTCACCTACGCCGATCTCGAACCGCATTACGACCAGTTCGAGTATCTGTGCGGCACCTCGGGCACCACCGGCAATCTGAACGGGCAGATCCAGGCGGGCGGCAATCCGTTCGAGGGACCGCGCTCGCGGCCTTACCCCAATCCCCCGCAGAAGCAGGGTTTTGGCCACACGCTGTACGGCAAAGCGGCGCAGGAACTCGGCTACAAGCCGTTTCCGCAGCCGTCCGGCAACATGTCGCAGGCCTACACCAATCCGCTCGGCCTGCGCATGGGACAATGCACCTATTGCGGCTTCTGCGAATGGTTCGGCTGCGGCAACTATTCCAAGGCGAGCCCGCAGACGACGATCCTGCCGGTGCTGATCCGCAAGTCGAACTTCTCGGTGCGCGACAATGCCGAAGTGACCCGGATCAACCTCGATCGTTCCGGCAAGCGCGCCACCGGCGTCACCTTCGTCGATACCAGCGGCGAGGAGTGGGAGCAGCCCGCGGACCTCGTGATTCTCTCAGCCTTTTCAGTCTTCAATGTTCAACTGTTGCTGCTGTCGAAGATCGGCCAGCCTTACGACCCGGTCGCCAACACGGGGGTTGTAGGCCGCAACTTCACGCACCAGACGATGTCGACCGTCGATGGGTTTTTCGACAAGTCGAAATTCAATTTCAATCCGTTCATCGCCTCCGGTGCGATCGGCATGGTGATCGACGAGTTCAACGGCGACAATTTCGACCACGGTTCCCTTGGCTTTGTGGGCGGCGGCTACCTTGCTTACGGGCAGACCAACGGCCGGCCGATCACCACCACGCCGGTGCCGCCCGACACCCCGAAATGGGGCGCAAAATGGAAACAAGCGGTGCGGGACAACTACCTCAGCACCGTCAGCGGCGCCGATGTGCACGGCAGCATGTACAGCTACCGCGACGTCTATCTCGACCTCGATTCGACATACAAAGACCGCTTCGGCAGGCCGCTGATGCGCATGACCATCGATTTCCACGACAACGAGCTTAAAGCCGCGGCCTACCTGACTGACAAACTCGACCAGATCATCAAGGCGATGGGAGCCAGCCAGACCCACAAGAAGCCGCGCAAGGGCCCGTATGACATCACGACTTATCAGACGACTCATCTCAACGGCGGCGCCATCATGGGCGCCGATCCGAAGACGAGCGCCATCAATCGCTACTTGCAGAGCTGGGATGTGCCGAACTTGTTCGTGATGGGAGCAAGCGCCTTCCCGCAGAACGCCGGGTACAATCCGACCGGCACCGTGGCGGCGCTGGCGTTCTGGTCGGCCGCTGCGATCCGCGGACAGTATCTCAAGAATCCGGGGCCGTTGGTCGATGCGTAGCATCGTCGTCATGATGCTTGCGGCGGTCGTGCCGTGGTTGGCTGCGACGGCGCCAGGCTTGGCCGCCAGTTCCGACGGTCAAGCATTTGAGCAGATCCAGAAAGGCCAATATCTTGCGACCGCGGCGGATTGCTTTTCGTGTCACGCCCAGCGCGAAGGGGGAAAACCTTTCGCGGGCGGCCGTCCGATCGAAACGCCGTTCGGCAACATCACCGCGCCGAACATCACCCCCGACAATGAAACCGGCATCGGTGCGTGGACCGATGACCAGTTCGTGCGCGCGGTCCGCGAGGGTGTAGGACGCGACGACAGCCGGCTTTATCCGGCGATGCCGTACACCAACTACACCAAAATGTCCCGCGACGACGTGCTGGCGATCCTTGCCTATCTGAAAACCATCCAGCCAGTGCACAACGCTATGCGATCCAACACTTTGCCGTTCCCGTTCAATATCCGCGCCGCGATGCGCGTATGGGATTCGCTGTATTTCACGCCTGGCGACTTCAAACCTGACCCGAAACAATCGACGGTCTGGAATCGCGGCGCCTTTCTCGTCGAAGGCCCCGGTCATTGCGCCGCATGCCACACGCCAAAAAATTTCCTCGGCGGCGACAAAACCGATGCCCGGCTTGGTGGCGGCAAGCTGCAGGGATGGTTCGCGCCGGATATCACCGGCGATACGCGCGAGGGGCTGGGATCGTGGAGCGAGGCGGAGATTGCGACCTACCTCAAGACCGGTCATAACGGCGCCACCGCCGCGACCGGTCCGATGGCCGAGGAAGTCCTCAATTCCACCTCAAAGCTGAACGATGCCGACCGGATGGCGATGGCAACCTATCTCAAGTCCCTGCCGAGCCATTCGGATCAAGCTGCACCGACGCCGGCCGGGCGGCAGGTGATGGCGGCGGGACAGGCTATCTATCACGACGAGTGCTCGGCCTGTCACGGTCTTGAGGGCAAAGGGACCGCGCAACTGTTCCCAGCGTTGGCGCATTCCTCGATTGCGCAGGCGAGCGATCCAACCACCGCCATCCGGCTGGTGTTGCGGGGCGCGCGTAGCGTCGCGACCAAGGATGAGCCAACCGCGCCGGGAATGCCGTCGTTCGGATGGCAGCTGAACGACGCGCAGGTCGCGGCCGTGCTCACTTACGTAGGCAACACCTGGAATAATGCTGCCGTGCCGGTTACCGCCGGCCAGGTGAAGCAGGCCCGTAAGTCGCTGAGCACGCGCAACGAGTAGGGCGAGGGGTGGGTGCTAGACTAGCCAAAGTCTTGTTGCTTCGTTCCATCCGGCATATCGAACGATAGAGCCTCCATTCACGCTGCAATAATCCAGACTTGGTCCAAGGGCAGACCGAAGGCCAGATTAACAAGCTCAAAGTGGTGAAGTGTCAAAGGTATTGGCGCGAGATAGGTCTCTCGCAGACTTGATCGATCAGTTATTTAATTCCAGCGAGAAGCGTCTCGCTCGCGTACTGCTATTGCGGGAAAATTTCGGCGAGGAAGGAACTCCCAGCTGATCGACGCAAAAGTAAGTCAGGCCGAAATAATCTGGACCACGCGCTCGCGCGTGAGTTTTTTCATGAACAAATGCCGCCGACCGAGCTTACCGAGGAAAGCGCCATCGCGGCAGCGGCTACGATCAGAGAAAGCATTTTCGCAGATATCGATCCTAGGCCGCACTCCTGCCGCAACTTGCGATATGCTTAACGGGAGCCGGGAATTCGATCATGCAATTTGAGCCCGTCCTGACCTGTCCGAAATGCGCTCATCAGGCCCTGGAAACGATGCCTGCTGATGCAGGCCAGTTTTTCTATGACTGTAAAGGCTGCGGAGAGTGGCTTAAGCCACTTGCCGGGGACTGCTGCGTTTTCTGCTCTTACGGTTCGGTGCCGTGTCCCCCAATCCAGAATGATGCAATCTGTTGCCCACCGGGGGCTTCTTAGCGCCCAAAGGTGAAAAAGCGTCTCGCTGGCGAATACGTGAAGTGGCTGCGGCTGGTCAAGTTCCTTGGCCTGTGTGATGTTGGGTCATGGATGTACGCAGACTCATCGGTCGTTTGCTTGCGGTCTTTGTGATCGCCGGGCTCGTTACTGCACCACTGGTGACGCCAGTGGCTGCAAGCGCACTGTCCATCTCCGAAATGACCGGCATGTCGACGATGTCCGCGGACATGCCCTGCTGTCCGGCCAAACAGAAGAGCAACGACTGTCACG
>JBDTCP010000156.1:0-4630 GCA_039923555.1 Nitrobacter sp. | reverse complement strand
TCGCTGCTCAGCCAGAACAGGGATCTCGTCGCGCTGGTCGCGCTCGTGCTCGGCGCAGCGCCCCGGCTCGGCGACATGCTGGCACGCCGCCCGCAGATCATGGACGGGCTGATCGATCCGCGCTTCTTCGGCGCCATGCCTGACCGGCAGGAGTTGTCGGGGCGGCTGGCGGCCACGCTCGCGGACGCGGATTCGTACGAGGAATTTCTCGATCGGCTGCGGCTGTTCGGCCAGGAAAGCCTGTTCCTGATCGGCACGCGCATCCTGTCCGGTACCGTGTCGGCGCGGCAGGCGGGGCTTGTGTTCGCCGACGTGGCCGAGGGCATCGTCGATACCGTGCATGGGCTGGTTAAGGGCCAGTTCGCGGACCAGTATGGCCGGATCGCGGGGCAGGAGACCGCGATTGTAGCGATGGGCAAGCTTGGCAGCCGCGAGATGACCGCATCGTCCGATCTCGATCTGATCCTGCTGTATGATTTCGATTCCGAGAACCCGGACTCCGACGGGACGCGGTCGCTGCACGGCACGCAATACTTTGCGCGCTTCACCCAGCGCCTCATCAGCGCGTTCACCACGCGGACCAACTACGGCGTTCTCTACGACGTCGATATGCGGCTGCGGCCTTCGGGACGTGCCGGCCCCGTCGCATCACATATCGACTCTTTTGCCGACTATCAGGATCACGAAGCATGGACCTGGGAGCACATGGCCCTCACACGCGCGCGCGTGATCTCGTCGTCGCCGGAGTTTCGTGCCCGGATCGAGCGTGTCATTCGGGGCATTCTGACGCGGCCGCGCGATGCCACCCTCATCGCCAACGATGTCGCGGAAATGCGCAGGGCGATTGCGCTCGAAAAGGGCGAAGCCGATATCTGGGATCTGAAGCACGCCGCCGGCGGCATGGTCGATATCGATTTCATCGCGCAATGTCTTCAACTCGTCCACGCGGCGGACAAGCCGGATATTCTCAGCGTCAACACCCCGCAGGCGCTCGATAACGCGCAGCGGCTAGGTGTGCTGTCGTTGCCGGATGCGGACATTCTGCGGCCTGCGGCGCGGCTCTATCATGACCTCACGCAGATTTTGCGGCTGTGCGTCAGCGACAAATTCGAGCCGGAGACGGTCGGCGACGATCTGCTGCCGGTGATGGCGCGGGCGGGAGATACCCCGGACTTTTCGGCGCTCGAGGCGCGCGTCCGGGATATTCAGGCCGATGTGCGCGGCGTGTTTCTCAGGTTGATGGGAAGCGAAACCTAAGCGGCGGCGCTGACGGCGGAGTTCTCCTGGCCGCCATGACGGGGCAGGTTCACGCGAACCGCGGTGCCCGTTCCGAGCGTCGAGCGAATCCGCATCGAGCCGCCGTGCAGGTTCACCAGCGACTTGGCGATCGCCAGTCCGAGCCCTGATCCCGCATGGGTTTTGGTCAACTGGCTTTCGACCTGCTCGAACGGTTTGCCCAGCTTTCGCAGCGAATGCGGCGCGATGCCGATGCCGGTGTCGGCAATTGTCAGGACAATGGAGTCCTCGAAGACCCGGCTTCGCACCATGACCCGTCCGCCGTCAGGCGTGAACTTCACTGCATTGGACAGCAGATTGACGATGATCTGTTTGACCGCGCGGCGGTCGGCGAAGATCGAAATATCATCGTCGATCCTGGCGTCGAGGGTCAGGTTCTTGTCGTCGGCGCGGCCCGAGACGACGCGCAGCGATTCCCCGAGCGTCCTGGCGAGATCAAGCGGCTGCATGTCGAGTTTCATGCGGCCAGCCTCGATCTTGGACATATCGAGGATGTCGTTGATGACTTCGAGCAGATACTGGCCGCTGTTCAGGATGTCGTGACAGTATTCGCTGTATCTTTCTGAACCGAGCGTTCCGAACAGGCCGCTGCCCATGATCTCGGAGAATCCGATGATGGCATTGAGCGGCGTCCGCAGTTCGTGACTCATATTGGCGAGGAATTTCGATTTCGCCTGATTGGCGTCCTCTGCGCGATCCTTTTCCTCTGCATATTTCTGTGCGAGGTCCGCAAGCTCGATTGCCTGTTTCTCGAGCGTCGTCTGCGATCGTTTGAGGTCGATGACGGTCGCCCGCAGCCGAAGGTCGTTTTCGACAAGCTTCTGCTCATGTTCCTTGATGCGGGTGATGTCGGTTCCAACTGACACGTAGCCGCCGTCCTTGGTGCGGCGCTCACTGATGTGAAGCCAGTTGCCGTTATCCAACTGCGCTTCGAAGGTCCGCGCGCCGGGCGTGGCCGTGCCGTTTTCGAGCTGCCGTGTTCTGACTTCGGGCATACGACCGACCTCGATCACAGTCGCATAGGAGGTGCCGGATGCGACCGCGCTGTCGGGAAGCTTGTGCAGGCACTGGAAGTGGGAGTTGCACAGGACCAGACGATCGTCGGCATCCCACAGCACAAAAGCCTCGGGGATGGTTTCGATCGCGTCCCGCAGCCGCAGATCGGCTTCGACAGTTTTCTCGGCGAGACTCTTTTGTTCGGTGATGTCGACCGCGATCCCGATCAGATGAGCGCCACCGCCGCCCGAACCCTGACTGAGTTCGCACCGCACGCGCAGCCAGATCCAGTGTCCGCCGCTGTGCTGCATCCGGAAACTCTGGTCGATATGACCGATCTTGCCCGCGATGAGCTGGTCCGCGATTTCGAACAGGTCGATGTCATCGGAATTGACCAGCGCGTTGACTTCGCCAAAGGTAAGTAGATCGCTGCGGCTTTCCAGTCCGAGCAGGGTGAACATCGATTGCGACCAGAATATCCGCCCGCGCGACAAATCCCAGTCCCAGAGACCGCAGCGGCCGCGGTTGAGCGCGGTATCGATGCGGCCTCGGACCGCATCATTGATGAGATCGCCTTCGCGCGCGCGGGTGGATTGCCAGTGAAATGCAAAGCCCAGAATGAGGACCACGAATCCGGTCGTGGCCGACAACGTGATCGACAGCGCAGTGTCCGAGCCCCAAACCGAATCGGTCTTTTCCTGAATGACGGTGAGCCGGCCCGGCAACGATCGGACGATGCGCTGGGTCGCGAGCGCGGTGCTGCCGTCCGGCAGCTTGATGTCGGTGACGCTGGCAGGCGCAGCACCACGCAGGGCCGGCGATTGCGCAGAGCTGAGGAGTTCCAGAATCCGGCTGCTCTCACCTGGCGTTATCTCGATCGGCACCCGCGCGAGAATGCGCTGATCAGCGCCGGTGACGACGACATGGCGGCCGGCAGCAATACCCCAGGATGGAATCAAGCCCGGCAACAGGTTCTGGAGGCGTTCGATGGAGGCGGGGCGGTCCTCACGGATCACGCCGATATGTTCAAGCCGTTCGGCCAGCAGATCTGCGAGCGCGAGCAGATCGTGTCTTGTCACGGCCTGCTTTTGCCGGGTCTGATCGATCACCTGTACGAGGGCGCCAAAGCATATCGTAACCAGGAAGGCGATGATCAGGGTAGGGACGGCGCGGCGAAGCACGGGCTCGGCTATCAACAGTCTGCGGTAAGCAGGTTTTGCGATCGATTGCGCCAATCCCTTGATCGAATCGGATTGAGCGCAAGTGCTCGCCGCGTGAGCGCGCGCCATGCGTTTAGGCCCCTTAGGAATTTTCTGTACACCGATCGGAAGGACAGCCCCGTCATTCCGAATCACAGCGATTTGAATCCACTTTTATCGGGCTGTCGAGAGTCAACGATTCGTTAATGCGAAATAAATTTTGTCCAACGGGGAATCGCAACGTCTTGCGGTCGTTGTCAGCGAGTCCGAAACGGGAACATCCGCCAGCGTGGTAGTGGAAGCGATGGACTTCAGCGGCCGCGCGCCGGCTCCGCGTGGCTGATGACGCGCTTGACGCTCGGGAAGGCGCGCCGCAAGGCGCGTTCGATCTCGTCAACATGCTCATGAACCTTGGCGACGCTCATCGACGGTGCCGCGCGGCAGTGAAAGTTGACGATTTCGCCCGCAGCGGTATCTCTGACGCGCACGTTGTGAATGTCATGGATCGCCCCGCCGGCTGCGAAGCCCGACAGTGCTTTCTGAATGGCCTCGATCCGCGCGTGGACGGCGTCCGTCCCAAGCGGAAGCTCGGGCTCCAGCGGCTCGATATGCGTGTCCACCTCGGCGTCCGCACCGAATTCGTCGCGAATGTTGTGCTCCAGCAGATGCGCGATCGCGTGGGCGTCCACCAATGGCATTTCGCTGTCGACCTCAAGGTCGATGCTGACGGTCAGCTTGTTTCCCAGATCGTGGACGGTGACATGATGAATCGCGAGGCCTGAATTGCGGGCGATGACCATGATGCGCTCGCGGATGCTTTCGTTATCGCGCGCAACCGGGATTGCGGTGAATGTCAAATCCGCATCGCCGAGAGCTGTGGTCACGGCTTCCTGCGCCTGCTGCTTGATGGCATCGATGCGATCAATCGGATAGGTTCGCGGAACCTCGGCGGTCACGTCGACAAAGTGTCGGGGACCGACCATCCGCACCCGTAATCGCTCGATATCCACAACGCCCGGCACTGCCCTGATCGCGGCGCTGGCTTCTTCCGCAGCGCCTTCCGGTGCGCGATCCAGCAGCGTTTCGACGGTGGCGCGTCCGAGCCGCAGGCCCAGGACGGAGATCAGGACGGCCACGCC
>JBDTCP010000155.1:0-8157 GCA_039923555.1 Nitrobacter sp. | reverse complement strand
CCGGCGAGCAAACCCTTAAGGGATAGAGATCACAACCCCCGGAATCTGTGGGAAATGGGGCTTTTGTTCCTGGAGGGCGGTGCTTTATTGGCTGCGATGATACTCCTTTATAAGGGACTGAAACGATGGAAAAATCGCGGCAAGTCGGACGACGACGATAAGGAAGCTAGCAAGTGATTCGAGTGTGGTGGTTCAGGTCGCCTGACTTGGGTATTGAAACGAACCTCTGAGCCAAACTATACGAGCGAAGTAAATCGACATCACGACCTAGCCGTGCGTTCCAGACGCAGATGTTGCCGGGCTCGGTTCGGCAGGCTACTGCCGGAAGATAGCGGCGACACTGGTTCGGGAAGGGATTCTCGGATTTCCCTTTCGTGTTCTACCGTTTGGGCGGCGTTTTTAGCAGCCGGAACCAATCCTTTGCTTGCACGCCCCGCCCAAGCCGCCTATTGGGGCCCATCGCCCGCTTGAGCCGGCTCGTCAGGTCGCAACCCCTTGGACTCTCCGCCAGACCGCCCGTCAGATCTTCCGCCGGAACTCCCGCGTGAACCGATCCTGACCCTGCCGGGGGCGTTGACCGCCTATATCGGCCTGCTTGCGATCATCCACCTCGTCCGCATGGCGCTTCCGCCCGATCTGGAATACTGGACCATCGAGCTGTTCGGCTTCATCCCGAAGCGGTATGATCCGACCCTGCTGGCGACGGCGTTTCCGGGAGGAAGCGGCGCCAAGGCGTGGACCTTCGTGACCTATTCGCTGCTGCACGCCAATCTCACCCATATCGGCTTCAACGTGCTTTGGTTGCTGCCGTTCGGCAGCGCGGTGGCGCGCCGCTTCGGCGCCTTCAGGTTTTTCCTTTTCATGGCGGTGACTGCCGTCGCCGGCGCAATAGCGCACCTTGTGACTCACGAGCACGGTATGGCGCCGATGATCGGCGCGTCGGCGTCGGTGTCGGGCGCGATGGCAGCGGCGATCCGCTTCGCCTTCGTGCGCGGGAGTTTCCTGTCGTTCCGCAGCGACGATGCCAACGCCGCGGCGCAGGTGCCGGCGCTGTCGCTGGTGCGCGCGCTGCGCAATCCGCGCGTGCTCGCATTTCTTGGGATCTGGTTCGGCGTCAACATCATCTTCGGAATGGGATCGGTCGCAATCGGCGCAGAGCCGGGCAGCATCGCCTGGCAGGCCCATATCGGGGGCTTCGTGGCCGGCCTTGTGTTATTTTCGCTGTTCGATCCGGTGCCGCGCGCGCCGCGCGATGCTGCGCGCCCGTCATCCGACGACGCGGATCTCGGGTCCGGTAACGACGGCTTGCACTAACGATTGCTTGCGATTGGGACCGATTTCATCCATCATTGCATCTTATTCAGGCGAGGTGGAATCCGGTTCGCGTGAAAAAATGTGTTTCGCAATTTTACGCGTCACCAATGAATAGTTCGACTGTTGCCTGAACGCTAAAGAACAAGGATCGCGCAGAGTGATCCGCGCGCTCCTTCTTTAGGAGGCGACAATGACAGTACGTGCTATCCTTAGCTCCAAGGGTCACCAGGTCGTGAGCGTCGAGCCCGACGCGAAGCTGTCGGCTGCGGTGAAGATTATGTCGGAACAGCGGATCGGCTCCGTTCTCGTCATGAACGGCACGCGCATCGAAGGTATTTTGTCGGAGCGCGACATCGTCTGCGTGCTCTGCGAACGTGGCGCGGATGTGCTCGACGAGCCGGTCAGCGCCGTCATGACCCGCAAGGTCATCAGTTGCCGTCCGTCGGATTCGGTCGCGGTTCTCATGGAAGTCATGACATCGGAAAAAATCCGGCATCTGCCGGTGGTGGAGAACGACAGGCTGGTTGGCCTGGTTTCGATCGGCGACGTCGTCAAGCTGCGCGTTCAGGAGTACGAGGCCGAGCAGGAAGCGCTGCGCGACTACATCAAGACCGCCTGAGTTCGGATATCAGGCATTGGTCTTGGTCGCAGCGTCCGTGCTTGCGGTGTCCGCTGGCGATGGCGGCGCAAGAATCTCGATCGCCTCGACGATCGCGTCGATGGCACGATCCGCGGCGCGCTCGCCGTGCGCGATCAGATCGTTCGCGTGGTGAAAATCGAACCAGCCGATCTGGCCAACCCGCGGCGAGATCAAAAGGTCCGGCGGATCGCCGGCGAGCCGTGCGCGGGTGATGCGGTCCTGCATGATGTTGAATGCGTCGGTCATGACCGACATAACTCCGGGGCGTCCGCCGCCGCCGAAGAACTCGCGCTTGACCGTTCGCTCGGCGGAAAAGAATTTGCCGAAGCGTCGCTTTGGCGGTGCAGCTTCGACGACCTCCTCCGGCGCGTCGCTCTGCGTGCCATGAGAGAAGATCGTGGTGCTGTGTCCGAACACGTCGTTGGACAGATTGGCCGCGATCACGATCTCGGCACCTAGCGCGCGGGCTGTGGAGACGGGCACCGGGTTGACCAGCGCGCCATCGACCAGCCAGCGATCACCCACCAGCATCGGCGCGAAGATTCCGGGCAACGCATAGGACGCGCGCATCGCGTCGATCAGCCGGCCGTGCGTAAGCCAGATTTCATGGCCAGTGCGGACTTCGGTGGCGACGCTTGCAAACTTGAGCGGCAGATCCTCGATCTGAACCTGGCCGAGCGATGCCTCAAGCTGGGCCGTGAGCTTGGCGCCGCCGATCAGTCCGGAGCCGTTCAGCCGGATATCGAGATAACTGAAGATATTCCGAGGCTGCAGGCCGCGCGCCCATTCCTCCAGCGTGTCGAGGCGCCCAGCGGCATAGGCGCCCCCGACCACAGCTCCGATCGAGGTGCCGACCACGACGTCGGGAAGGATGCCGTGCGCGATCAGGGACCGGAGAATCCCGATATGAGCGAAGCCGCGTGCGGCGCCGCCGCCCAGCGCCAGCCCGATCACCGGCCGCCTGACGCTGCCCAGCCCCACCTTCTGGCCGTTCGATCCGTTCTGGCCGCGGCCCCTTAAACTCTCAAGCACGATAGAATTCTCCGACTGGCGATATCGAGCCCCGTGCTCCGGCATACACGGTAAACGCATGAAAGGCGTGACTTGTGCCGGATAATGCTCCGCTTAAGCGGAAATTATCATCGGATGGCGACGTTGCAACCGGCAGGTCGCGCTTTTGATCGTACCGGCGCGGGATGCAGTTATGAGGAGATCAGGAGGCTTGAATTTGCCGCGTTTTCAGGGAAAAACCGGCGCCATGATTTTTGGGGGCAACCATCGATTCAGATCGGGCTGGCAGAGGTGGCATCTGCTCGCGCCGGTCGCGCTCCTTGTCACGTTTCCGTACATGGCCTCGGCTCAACTGTTCGGCGAACGTCCGCCGCCGGTCCCGCCCGCTTCCGTTCCGGAAGCACCGTCGGGGCCAGCGATCAGCCTCGCGCCACCCTCGGGCCCGGCTTCCATGCCGAACCTGCCGGCACCATTGACCCAAACGCCGGTCACGGCCGTGCCGCTGATGGCGCCGCCACCCAGCATCGCGGCCCCCGCGCAGGGGGTTCTGTCGCTGACCGCGCGTTACGGCAAGGATCTGCCGGTCATCAACAGCGGGCTGATCTGGCGGGTTTATTCCGACCGCCCGGATGAGACCGGCGCCTTCAAGCTGATGCGCGAGGACCACGGCGCGACCCCCAACATCGTACTGCCTCCGGGCAGCTACGTGGTCCATGTGTCGCTGGGGTTGGTCAGCGCCTTGCGTCCCGTGACATTGAAACCGGATACCGACCGCGAGTCGTTCGTGTTGCCGGCCGGCGGCCTGCGGATCGAGGGCCGCGTCGGCACGTCGATGATTCCGCCGAACCAGATTTCCTTCAGCATCTACAAGGGCAGCCAGTTCGAAGGCGCCGAGCGCGCGCCGCTGGTGCCGAGCGTCACCGCGGGCGACGTGTTGTTGCTGCCGGAGGGCACCTATTACATCGTCTCCAACTATGGCGATGCGAATTCAGTTGTACGATCGGACATCCGCGTGCAGGCATCGAAGCTGACCGATGTGACGATCTCGCATCGCGCCGCGGTCATCACCTTGAAGCTCGTCAGCGACAAGGGCGGCGAGGCGCTGGCTAACACCGCATGGTCGGTGCTGACACCCGGCGGCGACGTCATCAAGGAATCGATCGGAGCATTTCCCCGTGTGATCCTGGCCGAGGGCGAGTATCGCGTCATCGCCAAGAACGAAGGCAAGGTCTTCGAGCGCGGCTTCAACGTCGTCAACGGCGTCGACGGCGAGATCGAGGTCGTCGCGCACTAGACGCCGTGAATTTACGTGACGAGATCGGCGGCCTTCTTCGCCGCCTTCTTCGTGTTCTCGACGGCTTTTTCACCGGCGTCGGCAGCAGATGCCCGCCGCTCGCATTTATCCTTGATCTCATCGAGCTCTTCGTCGGTCAGATGTTCGATTCCGATGAAAGCGTTTTGCAAGGTGCTGACACGAATCAGTTCGTCCAGCTTGACCTGAATTGCTGAGCTGTCGCGGTTCTGCGAGTTCTGGATCAGGAACACCATCAGGAAGGTCACGATCGTGGTGCCTGTGTTGATCACAAGCTGCCAGGTATCGGAATAGCCGAACAGCGGACCAGTCACCGCCCAGACCAGAACAACAGCCGCCGCAATGATGAAGGTCGAGGCGCGTCCGGACGCCCGGGCGGTCGTGTTGGCCACTTCACCAAACAGCTTTGCAAGCTTGCCAGGCTTGGGTCGCTCGCTGTGATTACGATGTCTATCCGGTGCTGTCGTCATTGGCCGCATCCCCTTTGGCGTGGCTGCGCGGAGAGCCGCTATCGCCGAGCTCTCTGGGCATAATGACGCACTTAGGGAACTTTTGTTCCGAGTGGTTTGCTGAGACGGGCTAAAAACGTGTGACGATGTCCGACAACGCCGGGCGAGGGCGGTCTTTGTTCGGCTTTGTTGGCGTGCCGATATGGATAAAGCCCGCGAATTGTTCATCTGGCTTCAATCCGAGGGCGTCGAGCACGTCGCGATCGTAGGCAAACCAGCCGGTCAGCCAGTTCGCGCCGTAGCCCAGCGCGGTGGCGGCATTGACGATATTCATGGCGCTGGCACCGGCAGACAACTGCTGCTCCCACGGCGGTATTATGGGATGCGGCTTGGTGAAGCTCACTACCGCGACTACCAGTGGTGCCTCCATCAGTTGGCGCTTCTCGATCTCGACCTCCTCCTGCGGAGCCGATGGATTCTTGCGCGCGTAGATGCGCGCGATGACGTCGCCGGCGCGGACGCGCCCGTCGCCTTCGAACACGATGAATCGCCACGGCGTGAGCTTGCCATGATCAGGCACGCGCGCACCGATGGTGAGGATGGTCTCGATCTCGGAAGGCGAGGGACCGGGCCCGTTCATTTCGCGCGGCTTGACCGAGCGGCGGGTGCGCAGGAAGTCAATGATATCGGACATAAATGCTCTCGTTGAATTTGCTGCCGCAAAGGAAGGGCGGCAGCGATTGGGTCTGGGTTCGGAATACGACCCGCTACTGTGAGATTTTGCTGCGCCGGATGTCCGGCGGGGTGGCTTCATCGACCAGCGCTGCGATCGCCTCGTCGGTCGGCATCACAGTCTGGACTTCGCTGCCGAGGCGGCGGATCGACACCGAATGACTTTCGGCTTCCTTCTTGCCGACCACGAGCAACGCAGGAATTTTCGCCAACGAGTGCTCGCGCACCTTGTAGTTGATCTTCTCGTTGCGCAGATCGATCTCAACGCGAAGTCCCGCGCGCCGCGCAGCGGCCGCCACGACCTTGGCGTAGTCATCGCCGTCCGAGGTGATGGTGGTCACAACGGCCTGCACCGGCGCGAGCCAGAGTGGAAAATTGCCGGCGAAGTGCTCGATCAGAATGCCGATGAACCGCTCCATCGAGCCGCAGATCGCACGATGAACCATGACCGGAGCCTTCTTGCTGCCGTCGGCGTCGATGTAGAATGCGCCGAAGCGCTCCGGCAGGTTGAAGTCCACTTGCGTGGTGCCGCATTGCCAGTCGCGGCCGATGGCGTCGCGCAGCACGTATTCGAATTTCGGTCCGTAGAACGCGCCTTCGCCGGGATTGATCTCCGTCCTGACGCGGCCATTGTGGCCCTGCGTCTCGATCCGCTTCAGTACCTCATTCATGATGCGCTCGGCATGATCCCACGCAGCGTCAGAACCGACGCGCTTCTCCGGCCGGGTCGAGAGCTTCACCGTCAACTCGCCCTCGAATCCGAAATCGGCATAGGTCGACAGGATCAACTCGTTGATCTTGAGACATTCCTCCGCAAGCTGGTCCTCGGTGCAGAAGATATGCGCGTCGTCCTGCGTGAAGCCGCGTACGCGCATCAGGCCGTGCATTGCGCCTGATGGTTCATAGCGATGCACCACGCCGAATTCGGCAAGCCGCAGCGGCAGGTCGCGGTAGCTCTTCAGCCCGTGCTTGAAGATCTGCACATGGCCAGGACAATTCATCGGCTTGATCGTAAACCAGCGTTTGTCCTCGGCCTCGTCGCCCGCCGATTGCGCAGCGAACATGTTTTCGCGGTACCATTCCCAGTGGCCCGAGATTTCCCACAGTGACTTGTCGAGCATCTGCGGCGCGTTGACCTCGTCGTAATCGCCGGTAAGGCGGCGGCGCATGTAGGCGATCACGGCCTGGAAGATGGTCCAGCCCTTGGCGTGCCAGAACACCACGCCCGGACCTTCTTCCTGGAAGTGGAAGAGATCGAGTTCGCGTCCGAGCTTGCGGTGGTCGCGCTTCTCGGCTTCCTCAATCTGCCTGATGTAGGCGTCGAGGTCTTCCTGTTTCGCAAACGCCGTACCGTAGATGCGCGTCAGCATCGGGTTGTTGCTGTCGCCGCGCCAGTACGCGCCGGCCACCTTCATCAGTTTGAAGGCGTTGCCGATCTTGCCGGTCGACGTCATGTGCGGGCCGCGGCAGAGATCGAACCAGTCGCCTTGATAATAGATCTTGATCGGCTCGTCGCCGGGAATGGCGTCGACCAGTTCGACCTTAAAGGCCTCGCCCTTGTCGCGGAACACCTGCTTGGTCTTCTCGCGGTCCCAGACGTCCTTGGTGAAGGGTTTGTCGCGCGCTATGATCTCGCGCATCTTTTTTTCGATCGCGACGAAATCCTCCGGCGTGAACGGCTCGTTGCGGAAGAAGTCGTAGTAGAAGCCGTTCTCGATCACGGGACCGATGGTCACCTGCGTGCCCGGCCACAGCGACTGCACCGCTTCGGCCAGCACATGCGCGGCATCATGCCGGATCAATTCCAGCGCGCGGGGGTCGTCGCGGTTGACGAATTCGATTTTCGTATCGTGCTCGATCGGATCGGAGAGATCGCTGACCACGCCGTCGAGCGCCATCGCCACCGTGCGCTTCGCCAGCGACGGAGAGATGCCCTTGGCGATATCGAGGCCGGTGGTGTTTTTCGGAAACTGACGCTGCGCGCCGTCGGGAAAGGTGAGGGTGACGTTTTCCGTGGACGAAACGGGTTTCAAGTTGGCGAGGCCATACTGGAATCCCGATGCGGATTCGCGCTTGTCAGACATTGATCTCTCCTGTGGCTCACTCCTGCGAACGAGCACAGGTAAGCGGGATGCTGCGGTATAGCAGCCGATAGGCGTGTTGCAACGGGTGAAAAATTGCGCTGTGGCGCGAGGAAATAGATTTTTTCCGCTCTTGCCGGAGCCTGCCTTCTATCTACATGCAACTGCATCCATAATGTGGCCGAGGTTGCCGATGTCCCGCCGTTTCGCTCCCACCGCGCTGATGCTTGGCAACTTCGTCACCGGCTGTTCGGTTCTGGCTCCGGCGGGAATGCTGCCCGAACTCTCGGACGGCCTCGGCGTCTCGATCCGCGATGCCGGATTGCTGATCACCTTCGGCGCGATCGTGTTGTGCATCGGCTCTCCGTTGACCGCGTGGCTGACCAGCCGGCTCGATCGGAAAACCTTGTTGACGGCAACGCTCGCGGTGTTTGCCCTCACCAATATCGCATCCGCCTTCGCGCCGGACTATGTCAGCCTGCTCGTGCTGCGATTGATCATGCTGGCGATCGGTGCGCTCTATACGCCGCAGGCCGCGGGCACTGCTGGCCTGATCGTGCCGGCCGAGAAGCGCGGCAGCACCATCGCCTACATTTTTCTCGGGTGGTCGCTCGCGGT
>JBDTCP010000154.1:0-9411 GCA_039923555.1 Nitrobacter sp. | reverse complement strand
GGCGCGAGGCGATCGACGCGCAGCTCTTGTCGCCCCGCTCGGAGACGATGCGGGCGGAGCCCGCGGTATCGCCCGAGACGATCGGTCTGATGCCGAGCTTGCGGATGATGCGGCGGCATTGCCCGAGCGCATGAACGTGACTTTCGACCGTCTTGATATCGTCGAGCGTTGCGCCGCGCGGTGCCATTAGCTGATGGCGGATCGGGAGGAAGTATTCGCCGACGATGAACAGCCCGGATTGCGGCAGCAGGTGATGAATGTCGGCGACTCGGCCGGCGACCGAATTCTCGATTGGGATCATGCCGAGATCGGCGTCCCCCGACGCGATCGCGGCCAGCGCGTCCTCGAAGGTGGCGCAGGGCAATGGCTCGGCATTGGGATAGGCGTCGGCGATCGCGATATGGGAATTCGCGCCGCGCTCGCCCTGGAATGCGATTTTCATGGTCCTGGTCATCAGGTCTTCTATCAGCCGGTCGGGTTTTGGCTAGCGTGGTGGTTCAGAAGTTCGCATCAAAGTTTGCTGCGAGGGTATGCGAGCTTCGGAATCGGGACACTAGCGATTATGCGACGCGCGGTTTCGAGGTCAGCCGGCGTATCGACGCCCCGCGGCACGTTGTCCACAATCATGATGTCGATCCGCATTCCGGCTTCCAGCGCCCGCAACTGCTCAAGCTTTTCCTGCTGCTCAAGAGGCGAGGATGGCAGTTCGACGAAGCGTTGCAGAGCTTTGCGGCGATAGGCGTAAAGCCCGATGTGATGGTAGCGCGGCCCGTCGCCGTGCGGGACGGTGGCGCGGGTGAAGTAAAGCGCGCGCAGCCGGCGCGAGGCCACCGGCGATCCCACCGCCTTGACGACATTCGGATTGGTGGCCTCCTCGTCGGTGTGGATTTCGGCGGCCAGTGTCGCGATATCGACCGCGGGGTCGGCCAGTGGCTCGAGCACGTCACGGATACTGTCCGGGCGGATGGTCGGAAAGTCGCCCTGCAGGTTGATGATCGTCTCGATGCTGCCATCGGGATCGAGCCTGCCGAGCGCCTCGAACACGCGGTCGGATCCGGATGGATGATCGGAACGCGTCATGATCGCTTCGCCGCCATGTGCCGTCACGGCGGCTGCGATGTCGGGGGAATCGGTGGCAACGGCGACGCGGCCGATTCCGGCGGCTTCGGCCCGACGTAAAACATGGACGACCATCGGCAAGCCGCCGATGTCCAGCAACGGTTTCCCGGGCAGGCGGGTCGCTGCCATGCGGGCTGGAATCAGCACCAGAGTGCGGGTCTCGGTCATCGGTCGGAAGGTTCGCGGTCCGGGGGCGGGAATCGGGAATTGGCGCGGTTTTTCAAAGGCTGCGGCGTTTATACGGGTTGCCAGGGCACGGGCAAACCGTTATCTCGTCGCCGCGGCCGCCCGCGTTCCAGCAAGTGGTTCCGGCGGCATTCCGTGGTCGTTCTGGCCGGCCTGACAGTCGACTCTCAAGAATCTGGAGCCTGACCGAAAATGGACTCCTTCACTGTCAATAAATTTCTCGGTGCGCTTCTGGGCGCTTGCCTTGTTCTGCTGATTTTGAATTTCGCCGCCCAGGCGATTTTCGCTCCGGTCACGCCGGCGAAGCCGGGTTTCGAAGTTGCCGTCAAGGACGAGGCGGCGGCGGACCACAAGGACGAGGACAAGGCCAAGGAAGCCAAGCCGGCGGCGGAGATGCCGATCGGGAAGCTGCTGGAGACCGCATCGGCCGAGAAGGGCGCCACCGCAGCCAAGGTCTGCGCCGCCTGTCATACCTTCGAAAAGGGCGGCCCGAACCGGGTCGGTCCCAATCTCTACGGCATTGTCGGCGAGCCGCGCGGCCAGGGTCGCGGATTCAACTTCTCGGCGGCCATGAAAGCCAAGGGCGGCACCTGGACGTTAGACGAGTTGAACAAGTTCCTGACCAACCCGAAGGGCTATATTCCCGGCACCGCCATGGGATTCGCCGGCCTGCCGAAGGACAGCGAGCGTGCCGACGTCATTGCCTATCTGAACAAGAACTCCGATAAGCCGGACCAGCCGCCGAAGGCCTCGAAGTAACGCGGTATAGGTCTTTGGATGAGATCAGCGGCCGGGATTTTCCCGGCCGGTTCATGTCGCCGGTCATCCGCCTGTTATCGGCAGGTTTCACCGCACAAGTGCGGGAGGTGGGGTGGTATCATCCCGAAAAACCGACATAATCGGCCAAAACATTGCGTCGTGTTACGCCGTTAAATCTCCCAGTCCGACACTTCTGCAGGAACCTGATTTGGCCTTGACCCGACGACGTCTCCTTCATAGCGGAGCCCTGATCGCAGCGGCGCCCGCAATCAAAGTCCTGACCGGCGCTTCACCCATTGAAGCGGCCCGTGCGCAGACCGGGCCGACCGACCTCAAGTGGCGGCACGGGCTCTCGCTGTTCGGCGACGTGAAATATCCGGGAGGCTTCAAGCGTTTCGACTATGTCAATCCGGACGCGCCCAAGGGCGGCGCGGTGCGACAGATCGCGCTCGGCACCTTCGACAATTTCAACCCGGTCGTGTCGGGCGTGAAAGGCTCGATCGCAGGCGCGGTCGGGCTGATCTATGAATCGCTGACAACGCCGTCGCTGGACGAGGTCTCGTCGGAGTATGGCGCGCTGGCCGAGTCCGTCGGTTATCCGGACGATTTCTCCTTCGTGACCTACCGGTTGCGCGCGGAGGCGAGGTGGCACGACGGCAAGCCGGTGACGCCGGATGACGTGATTTTCTCGCTCAACTCGTTCAAGACGCATCACCCGCAATACGCAGGTTACTACCGCCATGTGGTGAAAGCCGAGAAGACCGGCAACCGCGATGTGACGTTCACCTTCGATGCGCCGGGCAATCGTGAACTGCCCCAGATCGTCGGACAGTTGATGGTGCTTCCGAAGCATTGGTGGGAAGGCACCAACAATGCGGGCACAAAGCGCGATATTTCCGCGACCACGCTGGAGGCGCCGCTCGGCAGCGCAGCCTACAGGATCAAAGGTTTTGAGGCGGCGCGCTCGGTCACGCTGGAGCGGGTCAAGGATTACTGGGGTCGCGATCTCAATTTCAATGTCGGCCGCAACAACTTCGACGAGTTACGTTACGAGTATTTCCGCGACGGCACCGTGGCGCTCGAAGCCTTCAAGGGCGATCAGGTCGACTGGCGCATAGAAAATGTCGCCAAGAACTGGGCTACGGCCTACGACTTTCCAGCGGTGAAAGACGGCCGGGTTGTTCTGGAAGAGTTTCCCAAT
Source organism: Nitrobacter sp. (assembly GCA_039923555.1). Taxonomy (GTDB): domain Bacteria; phylum Pseudomonadota; class Alphaproteobacteria; order Rhizobiales; family Xanthobacteraceae; genus Nitrobacter. The sequence continues at coordinate 6,146 of JBDTCP010000154.1, read as the reverse complement.
CGTAGTTCGGGCGTGATGCAGGCATTCGCGCTCAACATTCGCCGCGACAAGTTCAGGGATGCGCGAGTGCGGCGGGCACTGAATTTCGCGTTTGATTTCGATACGATGAACCAGCAACTGTTCTTCGGGCAGTACAAGCGCATCGCGAGCTTTTTCGAGGGCACCGAACTGGCCTCAAGCGGCTTGCCAGAGGGCAGGGAGCTCGAAATCCTCGAGACGGTGCGCGCCGAAGTGCCGGCCGAAGTGTTCACCACACCCTACAGCAACCCGGTCGCCGGCAGCGCCGAGGCGGTTCGCAGCAATCTGCGTGAGGGCATGAAACTCCTGAAGGAAGCGGGTTACGAGGTGCGCGGCGGCAAGCAGGTCGACGGCAAGACGGGGGCGCCGTTCGAGATCGAACTGCTGTCGGAGGATCCAAGCTTCGAACGCGTTCTGCTGTCCTACAAGCCCTCGCTGGAACGCATGGGCCTCACCGTCAGCATCCGCACCATCGATCCGACGCAATACGAGAACCGGCTGCGCACCTGGGATTTCGATGTGGTCGTCGCGTCCTGGCCTGAGTCGCTGTCGCCCGGTAACGAGCAGCGCGAGTTCTGGGGCTCGCATGCCGCGGACATGCCGGGATCGCGTAACGTCGTCGGCATCAAGAATCCTGCCATCGACAAGTTGATCGAGCGCGTGATCTTCACCAAGGACCGCGCTGACCTCGTGGCCGCCACCAAGGCGCTCGACCGGGTTCTGTTATGGAATAACTACGTGGTGCCGCAGTGGACCTATTTGAAAATGCGCACCGCCCGTTGGGACCGCTTCGGCCGGCCGGCCGAAATGCCGAAGTATGGTCTGTCGGCCTTCCCGGCGCTGTGGTGGTATGACGCCGGCAAGGCGGCCAAGATTGGCAAACGATCTTGAGGCGTTTCGTGCGGATGACACTGCCCAGCCGCCGGCAGGTGATCGGCTTCGGGATCGGTGCCGCGAGCGCGGCTTGGCTGCGGCCGGTGATCGCGATCGGCACGGAGACCGAATCCCAAGGTGAATCTCATGGCATGTCGGCGTTCGGAGATCTGAAATACCCGGCCGATTTTCACCACTTTGATTACGTCAACCCCGATGCGCCGAAGGGCGGATTGTTTTCGACCATTCCATCGAGCCGTGCCTTTAATCAATCGTTCCAGACCTTCAATTCGCTCAACGCCTTCATCCTGAAGGGCGATGGCGCGCAGGGTATGGGCATGACGTTCACGTCGCTGATGGCGCGCGCCGGCGACGAGCCTGATGCGATGTATGGCCTGGCCGCGAAGACTGTGCGCATCTCGGCCGACGGCCTGACGTACCAGTTCAAGATGCGGCCGGAAGCCCGGTTTCATGACGGCCAAAAACTGACGGCGCACGATGCCGCCTTCTCTTTGATGGTTTTGAAGACCAAAGGCCACCCCCTGATCACGCAGCAGATGCGCGACATGGTGAAGGCCGAAGCGATCGACGATGTGACGCTCGTCGTCACCTTCGCTGCAAAGCGCGGCCGCGATGTGCCGCCGTTCGTCGCGAGCCTGCCGATCTTTTCGCAAGCCTATTATACGGCGCATTCGTTTGAGGAATCGACGCTCGACATTCCGCTTGGCAGCGGGCCGTACAAGGTAGGCCGGTTCGAGTCGAATCGTTTTATCGAATTCGATCGGGTCAAGGACTGGTGGGGCGCCGAGCTTCCGGTCTGCCGCGGTGCTTACAATTTCGATACGGTGCGATTCGATTTCTATCGCGACCGCGACGTGGCGTTCGAGGGTTTTACCGGCCGCAGTTACCTGTACCGCGAAGAATTCACCTCGCGCATCTGGAATACGCGCTACGATTTCCCGGCGATGACGGAGGGCCGCGTCAAGCGTGAGCAGTTGCCGGATGAAACGCCGTCCGGCGCGCAAGGCTGGTTCATCAATACCCGTCGCGACAAGTTCAAGGACCCGCGCGTTCGCGAAGCGCTCGGCTGCGCCTTCGATTTCGAGTGGACCAACAAGACCATCATGTACGGCGCTTACGTGCGCACAGTGTCGCCGTTCCAGAATTCCGATCTGATGGCGACCGGCCTTCCGTCGCCGGAGGAAGTAGCGCTGCTGGAGCCGTTCCGTGGCAAGGTGCCGGATGAGGTGTTCGGCGTGCCGTTCGTGCCGCCGGTGTCCGACGGCTCGGGACAGGATCGGGCGTTGTTGCGCAAAGCTGTTCAGCTTTTGAATGATGCAGGTTTCCCCATCAAGGATGGCAAGCGCGTGACGCCGCGGGGCGAAGTCTTCCGCGTTGAGTTTCTGCTCGACGAGCCGTCATTCCAGGCCCACCACATGCCCTATATCAAGAACCTCGGGACGCTCGGCATCGAAGCGACGCTGCGCCTGGTCGATTCCGTGCAGGCTCGGGCGCGGCGCGACGATTTCGATTTCGACATGGTGATCGAACGTTTCAGCTTCTCGACCGTGCCGGGTGACTCGCTGAGGCCGTTCTTTTCGACGCGGGCGGCAGCAACCAAGGGATCGTACAACCTTGCCGGCATCTCGGACCCGGCGATCGATTCCCTGATGGAGCAGGTGATCGCCGCTGATACCCGCGCCAAGCTCGTGTTCGCCGCGCGCTCGCTGGATCGCGTCATTCGCGCCGGCCGCTACTGGGTGCCGCAATGGTATTCGAACGCGCACCGGCTGGCTTATTGGGATGAGTTCGGGCATCCGCCGAGCCTTCCGAAATATCTCGGCGTCATGGCGCCTGACATCTGGTGGTCGGCGCCCGCCAAATCAGCCGCGTCGGGGCAGGCGAAATAGGCATGAGCGCATACATTGCCCGTCGCATTCTGCTGATGATCCCTACGTTGCTGGGCATCCTGTTCGTGTCGTTCGTCGTGGTGCAGTTCGCGCCCGGCGGCCCGGTCGAACGGGTGATCGCACAATTGAGCGGTGCGGACACCGGCGCCAGCTCGCGCATTTCCGGCTCGTCCGGCGGCGATTTTGGTGCGCGCGGCCAGGTCGGTGCGTCGGCCGATGCCGTCAATTCGAAGTATCGCGGGGCGCAGGGGCTGGATCCCGCCTTTATCAAGAGTCTCGAAAAGCAGTTCGGCTTCGACAAACCCGCGCCGGAACGCTTCGTGCTGATGGTGTGGAATTTCGCGCGCTTCGTTTTCGGGAAAAGCTATTTCCGCGATACCACCGTGATCCAGCTCATCAAGGAAAAGCTGCCGGTCTCAATATCGCTCGGCATCTGGATGACGCTTTTGACCTACCTGATTTCGATTCCGCTCGGAATCCGCAAGGCGGTCAAGGACGGGTCGCGGTTCGATACGTGGACGTCGGCGGTCATCATCGTTGGCTTCGCGATTCCAGGCTTTCTGTTCGCGATCCTCCTCATCATCCTGTTCGCCGGCGGATCGTTCTTCAGCATCTTCCCGTTGCGCGGGTTGACGTCGGACGGCTGGAGCGAGTTTCCCTGGTACTGGAAGATCATCGACTATTTCTGGCACCTGACGCTGCCCCTGATCTCTATGGCGCTCGGCGCCTTCGCCACCATGACGCTACTGACCAAGAACTCGTTCCTCGACGAAATCCGCAAGCAGTATGTGATGACGGCGCGCGCCAAGGGCTGCAGCGAGCGGCAGGTGCTCTATAATCACGTGTTCCGCAATGCCATGCTGATCGTCATTGCCGGATTTCCCGGTGCGTTCGTTCACGCCTTCTTTTCAGGATCGCTGTTGATCGAAACTATTTTTTCGCTCGATGGACTCGGTCTTTTGGGTTTTGAGAGCGTGCTCAACCGCGACTATCCGGTGGTGTTCGGAACTCTCTTCATCTTCTCGCTGGTCGGGCTCGTGGTGAACCTGATCTCCGACCTGACCTACATGTGGATCGATCCGCGGATCGACTTCGAGGCGCGGGAAGTCTGATGGTCCTGACGTCGCCAGAGCCTGTCGAGACCACCACGCTGTCGCCACTCGGCGAAGCTGTGCCGCCGGCGCACCATCCGTCTCGGCTGTCGCCGCTCAATCGCCGCCGCTGGCAGAATTTCAAATCGAACCGGCGCGGCTACTGGTCGCTCTGGATATTCCTGATCCTGTTCTTCATCTCGCTGTTCGCCGAATTGATCGCCAACGACAGGCCGTTCCTGATCAAGTTCGACGGACATCTCTATTTTCCGGCATTCGTGACCTATCCGGAAACCGCGTTCGGCGGCGACTTCGAGACCGCTGCCGATTATCGCGACCCCTTTTTGCAGAAGCTGATCGCGGCCAAGGGCGGCACCATCGTCTGGCCGCTCATCCGCTACTCCTACGACACCCACAACCTCGATCTGCCGACGCCGGCGCCGTCGAAGCCGACCTGGCTGCTGACCGAGGCGGAGTGCAAGGATGTTGTGCAGAGAAAGCATCTCACGAGTTGTCGCGATCTTGAGTACAACTGGCTCGGCACCGATGATCAGGGCCGCGATGTCGTCGCGCGTCTCATTTATGGATTCCGCATCTCGGTGCTGTTCGGGCTTTGTCTGACCATTGTGTCGTCGATCATCGGGGTCGCGGCCGGCGGCGTGCAGGGCTATTTCGGCGGCTGGATCGATCTCGGCTTCCAGCGGTTTATCGAGGTCTGGACCGCGATCCCCTCGCTCTATCTGCTGCTGATCCTGTCGTCAGTTCTGGTGCCGGGATTTTTTGTGCTGCTTGGTATCCTGCTGCTGTTCTCGTGGGTGTCGCTGGTTGGTCTGGTGCGCGCCGAATTCCTGCGCGGGCGCAACTTCGAATACATCACAGCCGCGCGGGCGCTCGGCGTATCGAACGCGACCATCATGCTCCGCCATCTTTTGCCGAACGCCATGGTCGCGACCATGACGTTCCTGCCGTTCATCGTGTCGTCGTCGGTGATGACCCTGACCGCGCTGGATTTCCTCGGCTTCGGATTGCCGCCGGGATCGCCGTCGCTCGGCGAGATGCTGTCGCAGGGCAAGGCCAACGTGCAGGCGCCGTGGCTCGGATTCACCGGATTTTTCGCGGTCGCGATCATGCTGTCGCTCTTGATTTTTATCGGCGAAGCCGTGCGCGATGCCTTCGATCCGCGCAAGACATTCAGGTAGGCCGGGATGGATGTCATCAGTCAGCCCTTGCTCGATGTTCGCGACCTGTCGGTTGCGTTCAGTCACGGCGGCGGAACGTCGGTCGCGGTCGACCGCATCTCGTTCGAGATCAGGCGCGGCGAATGCGTGGCGCTGGTCGGCGAATCCGGTTCTGGCAAGTCGGTCAGTGCGCTGTCAGTGCTGAAGTTGTTGCCCTATCCGGCCGCGTCGCATCCCTCCGGCAATATCCGTTTCAAGGGTCAAGATCTGCTCGGCATGTCCGAGCGCGAGATCAGGAGCATTCGCGGTAACGACATCTCGATCATCTTTCAGGAGCCGATGACGTCGCTCAATCCGCTGCACACCATCGAATCGCAGATCAGCGAGATTTTGCTGCTGCACGGTGGCGTTCGCGGCGTGGCGGCACGGCAACGAACGCTGGAGCTGCTGACACAGGTCGGCATTCCAGATCCGGAAACCCGCCTCGCCAGCTATCCGCACCAGTTGTCGGGTGGCCAGCGCCAGCGCGTCATGATCGCGATGGCGCTTGCCAATGAACCTGACCTTCTGATCGCGGATGAGCCGACCACCGCGCTCGATGTGACCGTGCAGGCGCAAATCCTGACCTTGCTTGCGGATATCCGCGCCCGGCTCGGGATGAGTCTGTTGTTCATCACGCATGATCTCGGTATAGTCCGCCGTATCGCCGACGTGGTCTGCGTCATGAACGGCGGCAAGATCGTCGAGAAGGGCCCGGTCGAACAGGTCTTCACCGCGCCCAGTCACCCCTATACGCGCGAGCTGCTGGCAGCCGAGCCGAAGCCAGATCCTGCGCCGCCGCGCCCGGAGTCGCCGGTCGTGATTTCGACCGACAATCTCAAGGTCTGGTTTCCGATCCGACGCGGCCTGCTCCGCAAGACCGTCGGCCACATCAAGGCGGTGGATGGCGTGACGCTGAAGGTGCGCAAGGGCGAAACGCTCGGCGTCGTCGGCGAATCCGGGTCCGGCAAGACGACGCTCGGGCTGGCGCTGCTGCGGCTGATTTCGTCGGATGGTCCCATCGTGTTTCTGAGCAA
>JBDTCP010000153.1:0-8708 GCA_039923555.1 Nitrobacter sp. | reverse complement strand
CGAGCGCCGATCTCGCCGACGAGCGCAGTCTCGCCTTCCTCGCCAAACATCTCAAAAAATAACAGCAAGCCTCAAAACCACCGTTCGCCGATGAGGACGGTGTCGCCGGGGTTGAGCAGAGTTGCGGTGGGCACGACGAGACGGACGGTGCCGCGGGCATCGGTGTGGGTGACGGTGACGCGGTCACGCTTGGCGCGGGGCGAGAAGCCACCGGCGATGGCGACCGCGCTTTCAACGGTCATGTTGGGCACGAACGGATACTGTCCGGGGGCCGCCACCTCGCCGAGAATGAAGAACGGCCGGTAGGCCTCGACCTCGGCGGCGACAGAGGGCTGGCGGATATAGCCGTTGCGCAAGCGGGCGGCGACGGCGGCGGCGAGTTCGGCCGGGGTTTTCCCGCGTGCCGAAACCGCGCCGATCAAGGGCATGGTGATGCTGCCGCCGGCATCGACCAGATAGGTGTTGGTGAGGCCTTCCTGGCCATAGACCACGATGCGCAGCCGGTCACCGGCATCGAGGCGGTAGGAAGGATCATGCAGGACGGGTGGCGGTGCTGCGGCATAGACAACAGGTGCTGCGGCATAGGTGCGCATCGCCGCCGGCGCCGGATGCCGCATGCACCCCGACAGCGCCAGCACGGTCAGCAGGCACAGGATGACGGCGCGCGCGCTTCGCATAGGCATTCCATAAAATATCAAATCTATTTAAGGGCTTTTGTGGTTAAAAAAGAGTGATCGAAGCGCCGCGAGCGGGGCTCGGCGCCGGTGGCGGCTCGTCCGGTTAACCCGACAGCAACCATAATGGACTGTAATCGTCGCACTCGGCCTCATGGTCCGTAGGAGTCGTAAGCGTCCAGTGGGAGTGTGCGATGCGGTTTGCGTTAAGGCGTACCGGCAAGGACAAGGCGCCAGTGACGGTGTCTGCGCCGATGCCTGCAGCATCGAAGGCCTCGCCGCGACCCGAGCTTGGTGACCTCGATCTGCGCGCCATCTGGAAGGTGCTGCTGCGCAGGAAACGCTGGGTCATCATCCCGACGCTTGTCGCCTTTGCGCTTTCACTTCTCGTCGTCAATCTGATTACGCCGAGATACAAGGCCGAAGCCCGCATGCTGATCGACGGTCGTGAAAACAGTTTCCTGCGTCCGAACGGCGAGCGCAATGACGAGCGCAGCTCGCTTGATCCGGAGGCTGTCGCCAGCCAGGTGCAACTGGTGCTGTCGCGCGATCTCGCCCGCGAGGTGATCAAGAAAAACAAGCTCGCGGAGAATCCGGAGTTTGATCCGGTGTTGCGCGGCGTGTCACCGATCAAGACGCTGCTGGCGCTGTTCGGAATCGGCCGTGACCCCCTCCGGATGACTCCGGAGGAGCGCGTGCTGGATGCCTATTACGGCCGGCTGGCCGCTTATGCCGTCGACAAATCTCGCGTGATCGTGATTGAATTCCAGTCCCGTGATCCGGAGCTTGCAGCTCGCGTCGCAAATTCGATCGCCGACGGCTATCTCATCCTGCAACAGAGCGCGCGTCAGGAACAGGCAAAGGCCGCCGGTCAGTGGTTGTCCGGTGAAATCGACAGCTTGCGCAAGAAGGTCGCGGAAGCCGAATCGCGAGTCGAGGATTTCAGGTCGAAGTCGAGCCTCTTCATCGGTACCAACAATACCTCGCTGTCGAATCAGCAACTGGGTGAACTCAATACCCAGCTGAACAATGCTCGTGCGCTGAAGTCCGATGCGGAATCGAAGGCGCGGCTCATCCGCGGCATGCTTCAGAGCGGCAAACCCATTGAAGCCTCCGAGGTTCTCAATTCGGAATTGATCCGCCGTCTGTCCGAACAGCGCGTGACGCTGCGCACACAACTGGCCGAACAGTCCTCGACTCTGCTCGATCAACACCCGCGGATCAAGGAACTGAAGGCCCAGCTTGCGGATCTCGATCGCCAGTTGCGCGAGGAGGCCGGCAAGATCTCGCGGTCGCTGGAAAACGACGCTCGCATCGCCAGCGGCCGGGTCGAGGGTCTCAGCAACAATCTCGATCAGTTGAAGAAGCAGGCGACATCGTCCAATGGCGACGACGTGAAACTGCGGGCGCTGGAGCGCGAGGCCAAGGCGCAGCGCGATGTGCTGGAATCCTATCTTGCGAAATATCGTGAAGCCACCACGCGCGAGACCATCGACGCCGCACCGTCTGATGGTCGCATCATCTCACGCGCCATCGTTTCGAACACGCCGGCGTACCCGAAGAAGCTGCCCATCGTCCTGATCGCGACGCTGGCGACGTTGATGCTGACGGCCGGCATTATCGCGACCGGCGAACTACTGCGCATGACCGCGCCGCGAGCCTCCGCTGCGTTTGGTTCTGCTCCGCCGCGGTTCGCCGCGCCGGTGATGCGCGAAATTCATTCCGAACCGACTGCGGACGTGATCGGGATCGAGCACCTCGCGGGCGACCTGCTGGCCGAGGGCGAGGCGGCGCGCAAGATCACGGTCATGGGCACCGGCCAGAACGAGAGCATCATGCTGACGGCGCTGGCGCTCGCGCGGCTGCTGGCGGACAGCGCCAAGGTGGTTCTGGTCGATCTGTCGCCCTCGTCGCCGACGCTGACCGCCGTTTCGGTCGACCCGGCAGCGCCGGGATTGGCCGACCTGATGCTGGGCGAGGCGTCGTTCGGACAAGTAATCACTGGCGACCGGCTGTCACCCGTTCATCTCGTCACCGCCGGACGATCCGGCACCGATCGCGCGCTGCTGCAATCGCCGCGCTTGACGATCGCCCTCGATGCCCTGCTGCGCGTTTACGATCACGTTCTGCTTGTTGCCGGCACTGCCACCGATCTGCCGGCGAAGCTGTTGTCCGATCAGGCGCGTGCGATCGTCGTCCCCGATCCATCCATGAGCACCGATGCGCGCGCACGGTTGAGCGGCCAGCTCACAGCCATAGGCTTCACGTCGGTGACGATGCTGAACGCGGAGCCGCAGCCATCGGACATTCAGACCGGACCGCGGGCGGCGGCCTGATCGTTCATCATAGCGTTTTCGAGCGAAGCATGTCCTCGGGCTTGACCCGAGGATGAATACCGGTTCGCGTGAAGAAAACGCGTCAAATCAAAATTAAATGTCGCACCGTCAGCGATGCAGCGCGCCGCGCAGCACCTGCGCCATCTGCTTGAGCGCCGGGGTCTGCTTCACCAGGCGCTTGGCGCGGGTCAGCGATGACATCGTTATGGCGGCCAGCCTTCCGAGCGTGGTGAGCGGCAGATAGCTGTCGAAGATCGGCTCGTCGTCCTTGCAGAACAGGCGCTTGTAGTCGTCCGATCCGATCCCGAGATCGAGCGAGGTATAGCCGCGTTCGGCATAATGATCGACGATATCCCGCATCAGGATCAGGCCGGGACTGTAGCGGGAACTTTCCGACATGGTGTAAGTGTTGAACATCATCGAGAAGCGGTGACCGTCGGCGACGCCGGCGAAGATCGCGATCACCTCGGCGTCGCATTCGAGGGCGTGGATTTCAATGGCGTGACCGCCGTCCTGCAGCGGCGTCAGGCAGGCCGTGCGCAGGAAATCCTCGACGCCGGCATCAGCGAACACATTCGGCAGCTTTTGCTCGGCCATCCGCAGCGGCTTGATCGTGAAGAACGCATCGAGCATGCGCTTGATCTCGGCGTCGGTCGTCGCCACGCAGTAGCGGTAGCCGGGCAGCGCCTGCAGTTTGCGTTCCTTGCCCTTGAGCCGGCGGCGAAACGAGTTGCTGATGCGCTCCGACGGCGGCGCGCCCGGCACGATCGTCATCAGCGGACAGTCGTTGGTGGAGGTCTGGCCCGGCAGCAGCGCCATCGGGTTTTGCAGATCGCACCAGCGTTGCGGCTGCCGCGTGAACGCCAGCACGTCGATCCTAGCGGGATGCTCGCGGATCCCTTGAATCAGCGCCTCGAGATCGGCCGGGGTGGCGGAGGCTGCGAAATCCCGCTGCCAAAGCGCCATGTTGAAGGTGGTATGCTTGCCGCCCATGAAGCGGGCGACGCGGACGCCGTTCTCGGTTCCTGACACGAGCGGCAACAGCAGCAGCGGCCGCCGCTCGACGTCACAAGCGATGATAATGCAGGGCTGAAGATCGCCCTTCGTTCCGACGTGCTGCTGCCAGGCCGACAGAAAATCGAACCGCTGATAGGGCGTCGAGAACTGCGACGTCTCGAGACTGCGCCAGACCGGTTCGGCCGCGCGCAGATCATGAAGGATGTCGACATGTGCGATGCGTCTCTCGCCTGACCGCGCATGTGTCATCGCCGTCGGGCTTTCGATCACAGCGGTCATGGTCATCGCTACGCCTGTCTTTGTATTTTGTTTACTTTTTCGCTTTGGGGGGACTTTTGCAAAGAAGTGTCAACAAAGCGTAATGGCAATACGCGAGCGGCGAGGGGGTCGAACTGCCTCGAGGGCAAGGGTCTGTCATCTGGAAGCCGGTTGCTGCTTCGATTGGGCTGGAGGCCGCGCTGGCGGCCTGCGGTACTGGCCGCCAGAGACGACTATGCGTCGGGTTTCGCCATCCAACTGACAATTGGCATGGCCGGCAAGACCCAGCCGAGCCCGGCGACCACATAGAAGATCGCCTGGTAGAGTCCTGACGCCGCAAGCCATGGTGTCTGCGCGATCGTCATGCCCAGCAGCGACCAGACGACGACCAGCGCGAGCAGGGCGATGGTGCCGACGAATTTTCGGGCCCGGATCGGCATGACGGAAAAATGCATTTCGTGGCGGGAACGAGGCTTGCGCGGAAGCCGGTGGGGACTATAAAGGGCCCGAAAATTCATTCAAGATATAGCTTTCGATGGTCCGTCAATCCGTACAAATAGGGTTCCACCTGCGCGCCGTGCGATGGTGGCTGGTGGCTGTGGCACTGCTGATTGCCGCCATGGTGCTGGTCGGGGGCGCGACACGGCTGACCGAATCCGGTCTTTCGATCGTCGAATGGAAGCCGGTGACCGGCACGCTGCCGCCGCTCACCCAGGAACAGTGGTCCGACGCCTTCGAGGGCTACAAGGCGATTCCGCAGTATCGCGAAATGAACGCGGGCATGACGCTCGATCAGTTCAAGACCATCTTCTGGTGGGAATGGAGCCATCGTCTGCTGGGACGCTTTATCGGCGTGGCGTTCCTGCTGCCGTTTCTCTGGTTCATGTGGCGCGGCATGTTGCCGTCGGATCTGAAGCGGAGGCTGTGGGTCATCTTCGGTCTCGGCGGGCTTCAGGGCGCGGTCGGCTGGTGGATGGTCGCGTCCGGTCTCACCAAACGCATCGAGGTTTCGCAATATCGTCTCGCGACGCATCTGGTGCTGGCATTGCTGATTTTCGCGGCGATCGTCTGGACCGTGCGGCGATTGTCGGATCGTCCGTCGCTCCTGTCGTCGATGCGATTGCGCGTGACCAGCGGCGTTCTGCTGGTGCTCGTGTTTGTGCAGCTCTATTTCGGAGCGCTGGTTGCCGGCCTGCGCGCCGGCAAGGTCTTCAACACCTGGCCTTCCATCGACGGCACGTTCATTCCGTCGTCGGCGCGGCTGTTCTTCGAACAGCCATGGTGGCGTAATCTGTTCGAGAATACGCTCACGGTTCAGTTCGAGCATCGCATGATGGCTTATACGCTGTTTACGATTGCTGTTCTGCATGCAATCGATGCGATCCGGTCGCGGGCGGGTGCTGCTGTCGTGAGCGGGGCGCTCTGGCTGGCCGCCGCTATGACAATACAAGCGACGCTCGGAATCATGACCCTCTTGCAAGCGGTGCCGATCCATCTCGGGCTAACGCATCAGGCGGTTGCGATCGTCGTCCTGACGCTTGCGGTCGTTCAGGCCGAACGGCTGATGGTCGGTCAACCCGCGCTGGAGCGGCAAGGACTCGGTGTGGCCGCCGAATAGGCCCGTTGAATAGCGTGCCCGCGGAAGCCTTTTAGCCGTCTCCGTGCATCATGATGTCACTGTTTATGAGCGAGGATCGATAAGCCAAAAATTGCCATCTTCTCCAATCGATGGCGAGCCAAATCGGGGCACAGAATGGCGAGATCCGGCAACCTGCCCGTCCTGCTCATCAGCACCTTGGCATTCACGGTCTGCTTCGCTGTCTGGATGATGTTCGGCGTGATCGGAATTCCGATCCGTGCAGAGCTTGGGCTTGGCTCGACACAGTTCGGTCTCCTTACGGCGACGCCCGTTCTCACCGGCGCGATATTTCGTTTGCCGCTGGGCATCTGGACCGACCGCTTCGGCGGACGGATCATCATGCTGTTGTTGCTGATCTGCTGCGCGGTCCCGCTTTGGCTGTCCTCCTATGCGACCGCGCTTTGGCAGTTTCTGCTGCTCGGATTGGCGCTTGGTCTCGTCGGCGCTTCATTTTCGGTTGGGACACCTTATGTCGCGCGCTTCTTTCCCAAGGAGCGTCGGGGCTTCGCCATGGGCTTCTTCGGCGCAGGTGCGGTCGGCGCGGCACTCAACATGTTCGTCGCCCCGTGGCTGATCGAGGCCTATGGCTGGCAGATGGTGCCCAAGGTCTATGCCGTCGCGCTGCTGGTCACCGCCGTTTTGTTTTGGGTGTTCTCTGCGCCCGATCCTGGCGTTGGCGGTCCAGTGTCATCGATGTGGCAACAATTGTCCGTGCTGCGTAATCCTCGCGTCTGGAAATATTGCCAATACTACTCGATTGTGTTCGGCGGCTTCACGGCACTGTCGATCTGGATGCCTCAATATTTCAAGACGGAGTACGGCTTCACCATCGCACAGGCTTCACTGCTGGCCGCCTGTTTCTCGCTTCCCGGAGGCGCCTTTCGTGCCTTCGGCGGCTGGTTGTCGGACCGCTTTGGAGCCCACAACGTCACATGGTGGGTGCTGTGGGCTGCTTGGGTTTGCCTGTTTCTGCTGTCCTATCCCAAGACAGATCTGATCGTGCATACGGTCAACGACCCGCTGAGCTTCCACATCGCTCTGCCATCGTGGTTCTTCACAATGCTCCTCTTTATGCTCGGCATCGCCTTTGCCTGTGGCATGGCTTCGACATTCAAATATATCGGCGATGAATTTCCCGATAGCATGGGAGCGGTATCCGGCATTGTCGGCATGGCGGGCGGTCTGGGCGGCTTTCTGCTGCCAATCATGTTCGGAGCGATCCTGGACGGGCTCGGTGTGAACTCAAGCTGCTTCATGCTGCTCTACGGCATCATCTGGGTATCACTGACCCTCAATTATCTGACCGAAGTCCGGCGGACGCCGGTCATGGGCGAAAGACCTCGATCACCCGCGACGGAGCCGTCGCGTTAGTATTCATTTGTTAGATTTTGAGTGGACACGAAATCTCATGGTGTATTCCGTTCACGTCGGTCATGGCTCCACTCTTTCGTTAAAGACGTCCCATTCGTTGCTCTGCTTGCTTTGGAGCCGACCGAGCCCGATCAAGCCAAGCTTGAACAGCGTTGGCACGGGAAGGCGCGAACCAAAGACATAAACATTCTTCGACAAGCACTTGTTCGGATCCAACACTTCTTTGCCAGGCCGAGATGCACAGACACCGACAGAAATTAAATATTTTGCAGACCTACCTTTGTGTTTAACCCCAAAGTTTGCGTTCTCTATGATGGTTTCGGCAAGCACCCACGGACAGGCCGCTTGTTGGGATTCAAGCAGCATCGGCCGAATCGAAAACACCTCATCGATCAACTCCATCACTTTGGACGCATCGTACTCAGCTCTGTTGAATCTTATCTTGTGCGGATCGATCCATAAGCAACTCACCTGCGTCATCGCAATTTTGGACTGATTTAATGCGGACGCCACAACCACTTGGCCCTCACCTCTGACCATCGTGGAGCGGATCAGCACGCTCACCGCCAGGATAAATCCGAATCCAAATACGGCGATCTTGTTGTCTTTTATGAATTTGAGCGCCCGCGCCACTAAACAATCGCTCCCAATGCGATACCTGCCGCAGTTAACCACGAAGCGTCATTTGCCTCTTCGCCTGCTACGTCATGGCCTGATCGAGGTCGGCCATCAGGTCCTCCTTGTCCTCGATACCGATCGACAGACGGACAATGTCGGGCCCGGCACCGGCCCTGGTCTTGGCCGCATCGTCGAGCTGGCTGTGCGTGGTCGATGCGGGATGGATCACAAGCGACCGGGTATCGCCCACATTGGCGAGATGCGAGAACAGCTTGAGTTTTGACACCAGATTGACGCCGGCATCGTATCCGCCCTTCAGGCTGAACGTGAACACGGCACCAGCACCCTTCGGTGCGTATTTGCGGGCGAGCTTGTTGTATTTATCGCCGGGCAATCCGGCGTAGTTGACGGCCGCGACCTTGGGGTGGCTGGCCAACCACTCGGTGATCGCCTGCGAATTTTCGCAATGTTTTTGCATCCGCAACGGCAGCGTTTCGATGCCGGTCAGGATCATGAAGGCATTGAACGGCGACAGTGCGGGGCCGAGATCGCGCAGGCCCAGCACACGGCAGGCGATTGCAAAGGCGAAGTTGCCGAACGTCTCCTGCAACCTGATGCCGTGATATTCCGGGCGCGGCTCGCTCAGCATCGGGTACTTGCCGTCTTTCGACCAGTCGAACGTGCCGGCATCGACGATGATGCCGCCGAGCGAATTGCCGTGTCCGGCAAGGAATTTCGTCAGCGAGTGAACGACGATGTCGGCGCCATGCTCAATCGGGCGGATCAAATAAGGGC
>JBDTCP010000152.1:0-3865 GCA_039923555.1 Nitrobacter sp. | reverse complement strand
CTGCGGTGGTATCGTTCTCAAGCGCATGGCCGAACGCGTAATCTGCCGTGACGAAGAACCAGCTGTCTCCGCCGGCCTTCACCATCGCACTGCCGGTGCTATGGGCCAGCATGTAGGTGTCGTAGGTGTAGTGAATGGTATTCGGCGTGCATTGCGAGTTGGTCAACTCCGACGATCCCGCTCCGGAATCGAGCAGAATGGCGTTTTTCTCTTTGACGACGTTGCTAACCGCAAGCGCCACCGACGACGTCACAACGTCGGAGATAACGTCGACCTTGTCGACATCGATCCATTGGCGCGCGATGCCGGTGCCGATATCGGGCTTGTTCTGGTGATCCGCGGAAATCACGTCGATCTTCCAGCCCTTCTTGGTGAGACCGGAATCCTCGACCGCCATATGCGCAGCAATCACCGAGCCCGCCCCTCCGAGATCCGCGTAGAGGCTCGACATGTCGTCCAGCACGCCGATCTTGACGTTCTTGTCCTGCTTGTCCTGGGCCATCGCGCCGACGGTCATGCCCAAAGTCAGCGCCGTGCCGACGAGTAGAGCCGCTATATTGGTTCTCATGTTCTGCCTCTCCGTTTTCATCCCATCGGGACGCCTTGCCTATACACCGAGATAAGTGTGAAGTTTGCCCATGTTGGCCTGCAACTCGGAATTCGCGAAGCCATCAATGATCTTGCCGTGTTCGACGATGTAGAAGCGGTCGGCGACGGTCGAGGCGAAGCGGAAATTCTGCTCCACCAAAAGGATCGTGAAGCCCTCGGACTTCAGCCGAGCGATGGTACGGCCGATCTGCTGGATGATGACGGGCGCAAGGCCTTCGGTCGGCTCGTCGAGCATCAGGAAGCGTGCGCCCGTACGCAGGATGCGCGCGATCGCCAACATCTGCTGCTCGCCGCCGGACAGCTTGGTGCCCTGGCTATGAAGCCGTTCCTTGAGGTTTGGAAACAGCGTGAAGATCTGGTCAAGCGAGAGGCCGCCGCTGCGGACCTCCGGCGGCAACATCAGGTTCTCGCGTACGTCGAGGCTTGCGAAGATACCCCGCTCCTCCGGGCAAAACGCAACGCCAAATCGCGCGATCTTGTCCGAAGCGGCACGCGAGATGTCGTGACCGTCGAAACGGATCGACCCGGTGCGCTTGCCGATGATGCCCATGATCGACTTCAGCGTCGAGGTCTTGCCGGCGCCGTTGCGGCCGAGCAGCGTGACAACCTCCCCCGCCGCGACGTTGAAACTGATGCCGTGAAGGATATGGGATTCGCCGTACCACGCTTCGAGATTTTCAACCGTGAGCAGGGCGCCGCCGGCCGTCCTTGCATAACTCGCAGCACCGGGCGCGGTCATCGTCCTGTCAGCCATGACCGGCTCCCAGATAAGCTTCCTTGACGCGCTCGTCCTTGGTCAGGTCGGCATAATTGCCCTCGGCGAGCACCTGTCCGCGTGTCAGCACGGTGATGGTATCGGACAGGCTGGCAACCACGCTCAGATTGTGCTCGACCATCAGGATCGTGTATTTCGCCGAAATGCGTTTGATGAGCGCGGCGATCCTGTCGATGTCCTCATGGCCCATGCCGGCCATCGGTTCGTCGAGCAGCATCATTTCCGGATCGAGCGCCAGCGTCGTCGCGATCTCGAGCGCGCGCTTGCGTCCGTAGGGCATCTCGATGGCGGGAGTTTTCGCGAACTCACTTAACCCTACGTCGTCCAGCAATTCGTGCGCACGATTGTTGAAGCGATCGAGCACGGATTTGGAGCGCCAGAAATCGAAGGAGTGGCCGTGCTGGCGTTGCAGCGCGACCCTGACATTTTCAAGCGCCGTGAGATGCGGAAACACCGCCGAAATCTGAAACGACCGCACCAGCCCGAGCCGTGCCACGTCGGCCGGAGCAAGGGCAGTAATGTCCCGACCGTTGTAGCGGATTTGACCGGCCGACGGTTTCAGAAATTTGGTCAACAGGTTGAAGCACGTGGTCTTTCCTGCCCCATTGGGACCAATCAATGCATGAATGCTGCCACGGCGAACGCGCAGACCAACGTCGCGCACGGCGATAAAACCAGCGAACTCCTTGGTCAATCCATGGGTTTCAAGAATGAACTCATCAGCCAATCAATATTCCCTCCTCAGCTTTCGCTCGGTGTCCCCTGCGCGGCTGAGTTTTGTTGCTGCCAGACCCGTTCGGATGCGCTTGGACATCATCTCGGACCCGATCGCCTTTCCTAAGAATATGCCGTCAATGGACCGGGTTAGGCAAGGTGCAAAGCGGCATCCGGCGGGCGTGCATTCCATCAGCCATTGGTCGAAAGACCGACGACCTTGACTCACCTGCTTTTCGACGACCGGCACCGCCGATACGCGCCATTGTCGATCGGAATCTGGTGCATCAATCCGCTTCATCGCACGCACGCCGGATCCGCGATGTGATCGACTCCATTGAGCAGCGCTATCGCTCCTTCGGGCGCGAAGCTCTTTTTCGTAAATCTCTGGCTTGAAGCCGACCAGCAGCTTGTCGCCAGCCTCCAGCACCGGCCGCTTGATCATCGAGGGCTGCGCCAGCATCAGCGCCAGCGCCTTCGTTTCATTCAGACTCGCCTTGTCCGCATCGGGCAATTTACGGAACGTCGTGCCGGCGCGGTTCAGCAACGTTTCCCAACCGAGTTTTGCGGTCCATCCCTTTAGCCGGGTGCGATCGATGCCGACGGTCTTGTAATCGTGAAAGTCATAGGCGACGCCATGGCCGTCCAGCCACGCGCGCGCCTTCTTCATGGTGTCGCAGTTCTTGATGCCGTAGATGGTATTGGTCAATGCGAGGCTCTCCGGAGTTGCAGTGCTAGCGGTCCCATGTTCCAGCCTTTGCAATGGTGCGCACCGAACCGGGATGCAAATACTAGAATCGCACCGCTAGGGCCGCAACGGCCATCGCGCCAACTCAATATACCGGCTCTGACCGACGAGGCTGTGCACAAGCGCGAAATCGCGTACCGTCAGCCGCATCGGCTCAATGAGCCGCTCGGCCACCATCCGCCTGTCGTACAACAAGGTCATGTGGGGCACGAAACGGAGTGACATCCGGCGGCTAATTCCGGCTGCGTTCACGGGGTGTTTGGAAACCGACACTTCTTTTCGATGGTTGAGACGCTCGAAGCTGTCGTCCTCGAGCTAGGACGATACGGATCAGGTTCCTGCCCGCGAGCGGCGGAGCCATTCGTCGAGATTAATCTGGCCGAGGCGTGCTTCGCCCAACGGCACGAGCGAGAACTCGTCAACTCGTCCGCCGAAGTATCGAGCCTCGGGATCACGCACGACCTTGCGCGGGTCGCCGATCGCCTTCAGATAGCGGGCGATGAGTTCGTTGAACGGCGCCTGCTCCGGGCCGGCGATGTCGACGATACCGTTTCGTGGTGCCGCAAGCGCCACATCGGCGACGATGGCAGCAACGTCGTCCGATGCAATCGGTTGGAAGAGGCCGGGCGAGAGGCTGACCAGATTTCCATTCGTACTTGAAGCCGCGATGGCGTCTAGAAATTCCATAAACTGGGTCGCGCGAACGATGGTGTAGGGAATGCCGGACGCCTCGATCAGCTTCTCCTGGGCGATCTTCGCACGAAAGTAGCTATTCCCGGGTGTCCGGTCGGTTCCAACGATGGAGAGCGCGACATGGTGTTGGACTCCTGCTGCGGCCTCGACGGCGAGAAGGTTGCGGCCGGAGGTCTCGAAGAATTTTAGCACCGCCTCATCTTCAAATGACGGCGAATTGGCGAGGTCGATCACCACCTGCGAGCCGGCCATCGCGTGTTTGAGCCCCTCGCCGGTGATGGTGTTGATCCCGTTTCTGGGCGACGCGGCGACGACCTCGTGGTCGC
>JBDTCP010000151.1:0-8324 GCA_039923555.1 Nitrobacter sp. | reverse complement strand
GCGGCGTGACGTAGTGCGAATTGGAATAGACCTTGATGAATTCCAGTTCGTCCTGCTTGTGGCCGGTGAGGGGATCGAACTCCTCGATGCTCTCCACCTCGTCGCCAAACAGGTTGACGCGCCAGGCCCGGTCTTCATAGTGCGCCGGAAAGATGTCGATGACGTCGCCGCGCACGCGGAAAGTGCCACGGGTAAAGTCAGCCGAGGTGCGCTTGTATTGCAGCGCCACGAGATCGGCGATGAGCTGACGCTGATCGATGCGCTCGCCGCGCTTCAGCGCGAAGGTCATTGCTGTGTAGGTCTCGACCGAGCCGATACCGTAGATGCACGACACCGAGGCGACGATGATGACGTCGTCGCGCTCCAGCAGCGCGCGCGTCGCCGAGTGGCGCATGCGATCGATCTGCTCGTTGATCGAGGAATCCTTCTCGATGTAGGTGTCGGTGCGCGGAACGTAAGCTTCCGGCTGGTAGTAGTCGTAATACGAGACGAAGTATTCCACCGCGTTGTCGGGGAAGAAGCTTTTGAACTCGCCGTAGAGCTGTGCCGCCAGTGTCTTGTTGGGCGCGAGGATCAAGGCCGGGCGCTGGGTCGCCTCGATCACCTTGGCCATGGTGTAGGTCTTGCCCGAGCCGGTGACGCCGAGCAGCACCTGGGTGCGGTCATTGCGGTTGATACCCTCGACCAGGTCCTTGATCGCAGTCGGCTGGTCGCCCTTCGGCTCGTATTCGGATTGGATCTCGAAGCGCACACCGCCTTCGGATTTTTCCGGGCGCGGCGGACGGTGCGGCGTCCACACTTTCGTCGTGCCGTCGTCGCCGCGAAACTCCGGGCGGCCGTCGCGGATCAGGTTCTCCAGCGCATCGGCGGTGGCCTTGACGCCGAGTCCTTCCATCTTGCTGCGCGGCGGCCGCGCCAGCGCCTCGTCGTCATCCTCCGCGGTTGGCAACCCGAGTTGCCGCGCCAGCTCCGGATCGAGGGTCGGAATTGTTGCGCTGGTGCCGTAGTTTGGCGTGCCGAACTCAGATTGGGGCGCTTCGTCAAAACCGCGTCTAACTCTTTCCCCGCCGCTTGCTTCGCTGACATGGGGAGGGGAGGATGCATCACGCCGCGCGGTTGCGTCACTCCTGCCACGTGTCGATTTGCGCGCGCGATGCGCCGCCGCTTCGCCGCCGGCGCGGCGGTCCCACGAATTATCCGGCGGCGGCTTCAAGCCGGTGCCGGAACCGAGGCCGGCATCGCCGCGGTTGATCGCGGGATTGAGCAGTTCCGCAAGCGCGGGCCCGATCGGCTTCACCTCGGGCCGATGCGCTTTCGATCTCGGGGCCTTGGATTTTGGCACCCTGGATTTCGGCGTTTTGCCGGGTCGTTTCGGGGAATCGGGAGTCTTCGCCATGTCGGCAATATGGGGCGAGTTCGCCCCGCACGAAAGGGTGCAGTCTTACGGATGTGCTCTGTCGCAAGGGTCATGCTTTCCGCGATAATGAAGCAGCCCCCGCCGCCTTTCGCAGGCAGTCCCGGCACAGGCAATCGCCGCCTTTGATGGGCATCGGCAGCCGCGCGGTTTCCTCGGCGCACCAGCACGAACCGGAGAGATGGCAACCGAATTCCGTTCCACACCCGGAACAGACGAGGCGGCGGGCGGTCTGCTGTTCGGTCTGATGTGTCATGAAGATGCCGGGTTCATCGAGGAGAGATATACTCCCAGAACCGATGAAGGTGAAATCCGATCTGCGCGAGATTGGCGGCGCAAGGACGGCGACGGGCATTGCCTGTCACACGCGCATCGGTTTTAGTCAGAATCTGCGCGGCACCTCCCGTCAAACTTTCAAGGATGCGTGATGACGAGCGTTGCAGCGACTGGCCTGAACAAGGTGCCTGCGGTCACGTTGGGGTTCTGGATTGTCAAAATGGCCGCCACGACCCTCGGAGAAACAGCGGGCGACGCCGTGTCGATGTCGATGAATCTGGGTTACGCCGTCAGCAGCATCATCTTCATCGGCTTGTTCGCCGCTGCGGTGGCTGCGCAAATCCGCGCGCGCTCGTTTCATCCGTTTTTGTATTGGGCAGTGATCATAGCGACCACGACGGCCGGCACCACCATGGCGGATTTCGCCGATCGTTCGCTCGGCATCGGCTATGCCGGTGGTTCGCTGATCCTGTTCGCCCTGCTGATGGCGTCGCTGTCTGTGTGGTACCGTTCCTCGGGGTCGATTGCGGTAACCACGGTGACGACGCCGAAGGTCGAGACGTTCTACTGGGCCGCGATCCTGTTTTCTCAGACACTGGGCACGGCGCTTGGCGATTGGATGGCCGACACCAATGGATTCGGCTATGAACGCGGCGCGTTGGTATTCGGCGCGGCGCTAGTGGTGGTCGCGGCCACCTATTTCTTTACGAACGTATCGCGCACACTGCTGTTCTGGAGTGCGTTCATCCTGACACGGCCGCTTGGGGCAACCCTCGGCGATCTGCTCGACAAGCCCCTGAGCAAGGGCGGGCTCGACTTCAGCCGCTTCACCGCCTCCGCGGTTCTCGCGGCCTTTATTATCGTCTGTCTGCTGCTGTTGCCCCAAAAGGCCGGGCAGCATCCTGGCGAAAGCCCGCAGGCACCGTGAGCGCGGCGGTCGCGCGCAACACGTTCAATAAAGATTGTGCGTTGCAGTTTGCAATCCAGCGTTTCATTCCGCCGCGCGCAGATGATTGATCAGGGCGCGATGGCCACCGCCGCGCAGCGACAGGTAGTACTCGGTGTCGGCCGGGTTGTCGGTGTGACGAACGAGATCGGTCACCGGGGTATAGCTCAGCATGCGGCCGCCGTCCGGCAGCGCCGTGCAACTGAAGCGCAGCACCTGACCGTCCCTGAGCTTGATGTTGATCGGCGTCTGGTCGCCCGCGCGCATCATCTTGGTGCGCTCGGCGATGAAATGGTTGAGTTCATCCTCGGGCAATTCGTACGCGCCGGTGTCGCGGCCGTGATACATCAATGCGATGAACGGCGGCTTGCTGTCAGCCTTTTCGTCCGGCAACGAGAAGTAATTCCGGAAGGCGCGATTAATGAATTCCGCCCGCGTGTCGGCGTCGAGCAGGACGATGCCGATGTCGACCTGATCGAGGGCGGCGGACAGCCGTGCCGCGGTCGCGTGCCGCTCGCGTTCCCATCTGAGTGCGTTCACCATTCGTCCGCGCAGCATCCCGTTGATCACGGCGGTGCCGCCGGCGGTCAGGGCCAGCAGCACGAGATGCGGCAAGGGTGGAAAGAAGGCGGCCGCGCCATACCCTGCCGGGAAAAGTGCGGAGGCCAGAACAGCGACGCCGGCGGTGATCAGGCCAGAGGCCGTTCCGCTGAGCAGTGCGGCGAACGCGACGATACAGACATACAGCACTGCTGGATTAGGAATGGCAAAGATATTGCGATCGACAAAGATGGACGCGATCGCCACCAGTGTCGCGAGGGCCGGGCCGATTATTGTCCGCCAGTCGAACCTCATGGCCTGTTCTCATGTGCCGAACGAGGATAACTCTGGTTCGATGACAAGTGGTTGCACATGCGGCGATGTTTTCGTTGCCAGCGTTAACGGCAACTACCAGACTGGAATCCGTTTGCTGCGATTTAAAAGCGAATGCGATCGGTGTTGGAACCCGATACGTTCGCGGGATTGGGTTCGGGTCGGGAGGAAGGCTGATATCTTTCTCAGCGACCCCTCATCGACTCGGCAAATCTTGACCTACGAAAAACCCGGCTCTTTGGGAGCCGGGTTATCGCCGAAACACGCGTACCAGCGCCGCCCTCAAGTGCCGCCGCTGTACTCGGTATTTTCGTTGCCCTGAGGATTATTAGGATCGTTTTCATCTGAATGTTGTCCGGGCTTCTTATCGCCACCCGGACCCTGCTGCTGGCCGGGCTTTTGATTTGGGTTCTGCTGTTGCTGGCCCGTCTTGTTCTGGTCCTGGCTGGACATCGGGATGATCTCCGTTCTTGTTGTCCGCGATTGGACGTACCGTCAGATCAACCGGCAAGCTTCAAATGCGTTCCACTGAAACGGCGGTTCCATGGCGCCAATTGACGCGGTCGCAACGCCGCGGTTCAACGCAAAGCCGCACATGGCGATTCAATCAGACACATGCCGCCTTTGGATCTAGCGACGAGGAAGCCGCCAGCCGACCACGGTCGCCTCGACAATGCTGCCCGACTCGCTGTTGAGCCATTCGCCATCGACCCGTCGACAGGCAAACGGCAGCTTGTAAGTGCCGCTGTGGTCCTCGCAAAGCACCTCGACGGATTGATCCGGAGGCGGTTCGCCATTGCCGTCGAATTCGGCCAGACGTCGTTCGCGCGTTGCCATGTCAAGGTTCTCCTGGATCGAAACGTGCCGACGCTCGTCTTGTTCCCGGACATGACGCTCCGGTTCCACTCACAGGAAGTTCGGCGGCCGATTTCATCGCCGCAATTGAGGTGCCAGTATGATAGTCCTCGCGGCTTGCGCGCCGTTCTGCAAAGGTGCCGCGTCAGGAATCATTGTCGAAACGGGGATGCCGATGACCGGCCGAAGCCTTCTATGGGCGCTGATGATCATGACGGCCTGCGCGTTGCGCCCTGGCGCCGCTCGAGCCCAGGACGTTCCCGGCATCGAAATCTGCACTGTCGAAAAGACGATGGAGCGGCGAACCAGTTGCCTGCAGAGGAATGTCAATTTCCTGCAAAAGACCATCACGAAACTGGGCATCGACAGTGCGCAGAAGATCGATGCCGCCAACCGGCAGATTGAGGCGCTGAAGGGCATGGTTGCGGAGTTGCAGAAGACGGTAACCGGACTTCAGGCCGCGCAGAAGAATCAGGCGCATCCGGCGGCCAAGGACAGCGGAAAAGACAACGCAAAGGAGAACGGGAAATAGGTCCGGCAGTTTCCGACGGACAAGTGGATTGCTTCGTCGCTATAGGGACGACACTACGCGTCTCTTGAGAGCAACCTCGCAATGACGGTACAAGGAACGGAGTATCCGATGCCCTGGCTGCAGCCCTTGACCCTCGAAGGGCCTCATGCGCGGCTCGAACCGCTGGCGCACGACCACTGCGGCGCGCTGATCGAGGCGGTAAAGGACGGCGAACTCTGGAAGCTCTGGTACACGTCCGTGCCGGCGCCGGAGAAGATGGGGGCCGAGATCGAGCGTCGGCTGTCGCTGCAGGCCTCCGGCGCCATGCTGCCCTTCACCGCGCGCGATGCCGACGGCAAAGTCGCCGGCATGACCACCTACATGAACGTCGATGCCGCCAACCGCCGTATCGAGATCGGCTCGACCTGGTATGCGAAACGCGTTCAGCGCACGGCCCTGAATACCCAGTGCAAGCTCTTGCTGTTGGCGCACGCCTTCGAAAAGCTGGACTGCATCGCGGTGGAATTCCGCACCCACTTTTTCAACCATGCCAGCCGCCGCGGCATCGAGCGGCTCGGCGCCCGGCAGGATGGCATCCTGCGCAACCACCAGATATCGCCGAACGGAACGCTGCGTGACACTGTCGTCTACAGCATCCTTCCCGGCGAATGGCCGACGGTGAAGGCGCATCTTGCCTACCAGCTTAATGAGAAGCCCCGATAAGCCGCGTTCACCTGCGGCCCCGCGTGCTGTGCTTGCTTGCCAAAATTGCGTCGTCCGGGCAAAACCCGCGCGTCTGCCGGGGGAGTGCCGGCATGGCCGATTGGTGCATGACGGTGCAGAAGGAATGCTTCTCATGACTGAAGTGGCTCGCGATCTAGCCGGGGATATCGAGCGGTCGCTCGCGCCACCCGGCGACCGATCAAGGGCGCCGCGCGGATTGCGCATGATCGCCGAGCGGGATCTGTACGATCTTGGTTCGATCTTGCTGCTCGCTATTCTGGTGATCCTCGTCCTCACCACCTTCCGTGGCTATGCGATCACCAACGATGAATGGATTCAGCATCGCTATGGCGAGTTGATCATCGCCTATTACCGAAGCGGCTTCGCCGACCGTTCGCTCTTCGATTTGTATAATCTCTATCTCTACGGCGGGTTGTTCGATTCCGTCGCGGTCTTGCTTGGCCAGGTTGTCTCTCTCAATGTCTACGATCTGCGGCACCTGATGAGCGCGGCGATCGGTGTCGGTGGTCTTGGTGCTGCGATCGCGACCGCGCGGCTGATCGCCGGTCCCCGTGCCGGATTTCTGGCGGGTGTGGCGCTGGCGGTGTGCGGATCGTGGTACGGCACCATGTTTCACCACACCAAGGATATTCCGCTCGCCGCGGCGATGGCCGGCGCGATCTACTTCCTGGCGCGGGCGGCCCGCGACCTGCCGCGTCCGCAGCTCCGTCATGTCGTCGGTTTCGGCGTCCTGACCGGCGCTGCGCTCGGCATCAAGGTGCTGGCGTTGCTGTTGGTGTGCTACGTGCCGGTCGCGATCGCACTCAATATGCGCGTGCAATGTATCGGCGTGCCTCGCGACGCGATATCGTTCATGACCGTATCGCTGCTGCGATTTGTGCCGGCGTTATTGATTGCCTACGCCATCATGATCGTCGCGTGGCCGTGGTCGGCGCTGGCGCCGCTGAACCCGATCAGGGGACTCATCAGTTTCGCCGATTTCGGCTACAACATCCGCACCGTGCTGGACGGACATATCTATCGCATGGCCACGGTGCCGCGCTGGTACGTGCCAACCTATCTTCTCATCAAGGTGCCCCTGCTGATGCTGGCGGGAACCGCACTGGCGCTGATGTTCGCGGCTGTTCCCGTTCTCGCGCCGGAAACAGCGTCGGATCGCCGCCGTCGCGACGTCGCGCTGATCGCGTGTACAGCCTTCTTCCCTTTGCTCTGCGAGGCGATCGCGCATGGTCCCGCTTTCTGCGGCTTGCGTCACTTCCTGTTCGTGCTGCCGCCGGTCGCCGTGCTGACCGGGGTCGGACTGGACGCGGCGATCTCGCAGGCCGCGACCCGGCGTCGGCCGGTCGCGGCAGGCCTGTTGGCGGTGATCGCTGCCGGGTTCTCATGGAATGCGCTCATGCTCTACCGGCTGCACCCTTATGAATACGTCGTCTACAACCCGCTCGTGGGCGGGCTTGCGGGCGCGTCGCGTCTCTACGCGACGGACTATTGGGCGACCATAATGCCCGAAGCGGTCGACGGTCTGGAAGGCTATCTTGCCAAGGCTGAGCCGGTTGCGAGCCGCGACCCGCATCACATCTACACCGTCGCGTTTTGCGGCGAGCGCGCGGCGTTCTTGAGAAAGGCCAACCCGCATTTGCATTGGGCGATGGTCTGGCAAACCGCCGATTTCTTCATCGCGCCGACCCACATGAACTGTGACTTGGACAGCCGGGGCAGGGTGGTTGCCACCGTCAAGCGTCTTGGCGTGCCGCTCGGTTATGTGAAGGATCAGCGAGCGATGATCGCGGCCCCGCACAGGGGCTGAGCGCGAGACACGAATTTAGAGACAGTCGCCGTCAAACGTCTCGCCGGCTCAGGAAGGCGAGGCGCTCGAACAGCCGGGGAAATGCACGTCGATGATCCGGTTCATCGTTTCCCGATCGGGGAACTTGATGTAGTGGAAAAAGCAGCGGCGCAGAAAGGCGTCGGGCAACTCTTTCTCATTGATGGATGTGATCATGACGATCGGGCGCGCCTTCGCCCTGATGGTCTCGCCGGTTTCGTAGACGAAGAACTCCATGCGATCGAGTTCGAGCAGAAGGTCGTTCGGGAATTCGATGTCGGCCTTGTCGATTTCGTCGATCAGCAGCACCGGGCGTCTCTCGTGAGTGAAGGCATTCCACAATTTGCCGCGCTTGATGTAGTTCGAGATGTCCGATATCCGCGCATCGCCAAGCTGAGGGGTTGGAAGGCGCGATGAAGGAACGGGTGCGGTGACTTGCGGTCATCGACCGCCGTAACATAGTCTTCGTCATGGCCGGGCTTGACCCGACCATCCACGCCTTTTCTCGCCGAGATGCAGCAAGACGTGGATGCCCGGCACAAGGCCGGGCCTGACGATTTCCAACGAGGAAAGCCCATGACTCAGACGATCACGCGCGGCATCCAGTCACTCCTCGAGGAAGCGAACAGGGAAATCGAGACCATGAGCGTAGCGGATGCCAAAGCGGCAATGGCGCGGGGCGACGCCGTTATCGTCGACATCCGCGATCCGCGCGAGCTTGAGCGCGAGGGCAAGATTCCTGGCTCGTTCTCCTGTACGCGCGGCATGCTCGAATTCTGGATCGATCCGGCCAGCCCGTACGCCAAGCCGATCTTTCAGGAGAACAAAAAGTTCATCTTCCATTGCGCGTCCGGCTGGCGCTCGGCGCTGGCGGCGAAGA
>JBDTCP010000150.1:0-13308 GCA_039923555.1 Nitrobacter sp. | reverse complement strand
GCGATGCGCATCTCGGCGCTGGCGCACATCCCGGTGGTCTACATCATGACCCACGACTCGATCGGACTCGGCGAGGACGGCCCCACTCACCAGCCGGTGGAGCATCTGGCAAGCTTGCGCGCGATGCCGAACATGCGCGTGTTCCGCCCCGCCGATGCGGTCGAGACCGCGGAGTGCTGGCAGCTCGCGCTGGAGCGGCCCAAGGGACCGACGGTGCTGGCGCTGTCGCGGCAGAACCTCACGCCGGTGCGCAAGACCGTGCATCCGGACAATCTCTGTATGCATGGCGCCTACGAACTGGTCGCGGCCAACGGCGAAGCGAAAGTATCGATCTTCGCGTCAGGTTCGGAAGTCGAAATCGCGGTCGCAGCGCAACAACAGCTCGCCGGGCGCGGCATCGCGTCGCGGGTGGTCTCGGTCCCCTCGCTGGAATTGCTGCTGGAGCAGCCCGAGGAACGGCGGCAGGCCATCATCGGCAAGGCGCCGGTCAAGGTCGCCGTGGAAGCGGCCGTCCGCTTCGGGTGGGACGCCGTGATCGGGCCCGACGGTGGCTTCGTTGGCATGCACAGCTTCGGTCACAGCGCCCCCGCCAAGGATCTGTACAAGCACTTCGGCATCACCGCCGAGGCCGTGGTTAATGCAGCGGAGACCCGCCTTCGTGGAGCTTAAGATCGCCTTTGAGGTTGAGATTGCCTCAAAATTAAAAAGGCGCTAGCTAGGCGGAATTACCAATGGTCGCTGCCCGGCAGAACCGGGTGACAAGGCGTTGACGCTGCGCAGAGCAGGGCTGAAACTTGCGGTTGCGCGGAGGGAATGCCGCCTATTTGAAGGAGAATAAACACATGGCAGTCCGGGTCGCTATCAACGGGTTTGGCCGCATCGGCCGCAATATTTTGCGCGCCATCTACGAGGCCGGGCGCAACGAGATCGAGGTCGTCGCCATCAACGATCTCGGCCCGGTGGAAACCAACGCGCATCTGCTGCGCTTCGACTCGGTGCATGGCCGCTTCCCGCATGAGGTCAAGGTCGAAGGCGACAGCATCGTGATCGGCAAGAGCAGGATCAAGGTGACCGCCGAACGCGATCCCTCGAAGCTGCCGTGGAAGGAACTCGACATCGATATCGCGATGGAATGCACCGGCCTCTTCACCGACAGGGACAAGGCCTCGGCGCACCTCACCGCCGGCGCCAAGCGTGTGCTGGTGTCGGCTCCGGCCGATGGCGCCGACATGACCGTGGTCTATGGCGTCAACCACGACAAGCTGACGAGGGATCACCTGATCGTCTCGAACGGCTCCTGCACAACCAACTGCCTCGCGCCGGTGGCAAAGATCCTGAACGATGTGGTCGGCATCGAGACGGGCTTCATGACCACGATTCACGCTTACACGGGCGACCAGCCGACGCTCGACACCATGCACAAGGATCTTTACCGCGGCCGCGCCGCAAATCTCTCGATGATCCCGACCTCGACCGGCGCCGCCAAGGCGATCGGCCTGGTGTTGCCGGAACTGAAGGGCAAGCTCGACGGCGTCGCGATCCGCGTGCCGACGCCGAACGTCTCGGTGGTCGATCTCAAGATCATCGCCAAGCGCAAGACCAACGCCAAAGAAATCAACGAAGCAATGAAGCGCGCCGCGTCGCAGGAGCTGAAGGGCATCCTCGCCACCACGGACGCGCCGAACGTCTCGATCGATTTCAACCACGATCCGCATTCCTCGACGTTCCACATCGACCAGACCAAGGTGCAGAACGACACGCTGGTGCGCGTGCTGTCGTGGTATGACAACGAATGGGGCTTCTCCAACCGCATGGCCGACACCGCCGTGGCGATGGGAAAGCTGATCTGAGACGACAACGCGTCCCGGGCGCATCGCGGCGCAAAGTGCTGCGATGCAGAACCGGGACCGTTCAATAGCGCAACTTTTTCCTGCGTAGCGGTCCCGGCTCTGCGGTGCCACCGTTCACGCTGCACCGCGTCCGGGACACCAGTCATGACAAAACCCTTCCGCACTCTCGATGATGTTGACGTCCGCGGAAAGCGCGTGCTGCTGCGCGTCGATCTCAACGTCCCGATGGAGCAGGGGCGCATCACCGACGCCACGCGGCTGGAACGCGTGGCGCCGACGATCACGGAAATCGCCAACAAGGGCGGCAAGGCGATCCTGCTGGCGCATTTCGGCCGACCCAAGGGCCGTGACGCCAAGGACTCGCTGAAACCGGTTGCGGCGGAACTTTCGAAAGTGCTCGGCAAACCGGTCGCGTTCGCCGACGATTGCATCGGCGACGTTGCTGAAAAGGCTGTCGCAGCGATGAAGGATGGCGACATCCTCTGCCTCGAGAACACGCGCTTCCATAAAGAGGAAGAGAAAAACGATCCGGCGTTCGTTGCGGCGTTAGCCAAGCTCGGCGACATCTGGGTCAACGACGCCTTCTCGGCCGCGCATCGCGCCCACGCCTCGACCGAAGGCCTCGGCCACAAACTGCCGGGCTATGCCGGGCGCACCATGCAGGCCGAACTCGAGGCGCTCAACAAGGCGCTCGAGGCACCGACGAAGCCCGTCATCGCCATCATCGGCGGCGCAAAAGTCTCGACCAAGATCGACCTTCTGGGAAACCTCGTCAGCAAGGTCGATGCGCTGGTGATCGGCGGCGGCATGGCCAACACCTTCCTCCATGCGCAGGGCGTCAACATCGGCAAGTCGCTGGCGGAAAAAGACCTCGCCGCGACCGCGCTGCGCATCCTCGAGAAGGCCGAGGCCGCCAACTGCGCCATCATCCTGCCGGTCGACGCCACCGTGGCGTTCCATTTCGCCGCCAACGCACCTTCCCACGCCTATGGACTCGATGCGATCCCGGCCGAGGGCATGATTCTCGATGTCGGGCCGCAGTCGGTGGAGCGCGTTCGTTCCGCAATCGACGACGCAGCGACGCTGGTCTGGAACGGCCCGCTCGGCGCATTCGAACTCTCGCCGTTCGATCGCGGCACCGTCGCCGCCGCCAAACACGCGGCGGCCCGCACCAAGACCGGGAAACTGGTTTCTGTCGCCGGCGGCGGCGATACGGTTGCGGCGCTGAACCAGGCCGGCGTGGCCGGTGATTTCACTTACGTTTCAACCGCCGGGGGCGCCTTCCTGGAATGGATGGAGGGCAAGCCGCTGCCCGGTGTCGAGGTGCTGCGGGCCAAGTGACGCCGCTCCTCGCGGCAAAATGACCTGGCAAAATGACCTGGAGATCCAAGAACCCGCAACTTTCCTGCCCAAATTATCTTGAAAACGACATCTTCGTTTCGCACCAGATGCATGCAGGAGACGCTCATGAATCTCGCTGACCTCAACAAAGTCGCACAGGCCATGGTCGCGCCCGGCAAAGGCATTCTCGCCGCCGACGAATCCTCCAAGACCATCACAAAACGATTTGAAGCGATCGGTGTGACATCCACCGAGGACAGCCGCCGCGACTACCGCGAGATGATGTTCCGCGCCACGGACGCGATGACGAAATACATCTCCGGCGTCATTCTCTATGACGAGACCATCTGGCAGAAGTCCAAGGATGGCACGCCGCTGGTCAAGCTGATCGAGCAAGCGGGCGCCCTTCCCGGCATCAAGGTCGACGAGGGAACGCACCCCCTGCCCGGATGCCCCGGCGAACTCGTGACCGTCGGCCTGGACAGGCTCGCCGAGCGCTTGAAGAAATACTACGATCACGGCGCACGCTTCGCGAAGTGGCGCGCGGTGATCGACATCAATGCGGCGGGCGGCATCCCGAGCATGACGGCGATCGGCGTCAACGCCCATGCATTGGGGCGCTACGCCGCGCTGTGCCAGGCCGCGCAGATCGTGCCGATCGTCGAGCCGGAAGTGCTGATGGACGGCGATCACGACATCGATCGTTGCTACGAGGTCACCACGCGCGTGCTCAACGTGACATTCCAGGAACTGCGCAAGCAGCGGGTCGCACTTGAAGGCATCATCCTGAAGCCGAACATGACGATTTCTGGCAAGAAGAGCGCGAAGAAGGCGTCCGTGGACGAGGTTGCGGAAAAGACCCTGCGCATGTTGAAGACCTGCGTGCCGGCCGCCGTCCCCGGTATCGCCTTCCTGTCCGGCGGACAGTCCGACGAAGAGGCCACCGCCCATCTCGACGCCATGAACCGGATCGGCAACCTGCCGTGGAAACTCACCTTCTCCTATGGCCGTGCGCTGCAGGCGGCGCCGCAGAAGGCGTGGTCCGGCAAGGCCGAGAATGTCGCCGCCGGACAACGCGCGCTCAACCATCGCGCACAGATGAACTCGCTCGCCAGCAAGGGCGAGTGGAAAGCCGATCTGGAAAAGAAGGCTGCCTAGTGGAGTGATTGACATTCGCGACCTGCTTGGCCGCAAACAGCGGACGCACATGTCGAATTCAAAACTCCACTTTCGCGGGCGAGATTGCCCGATGTGCATTGCACATCTGAGGTTCGCGAAGTCTGCGTGCACCGGAATGACGCCTGTCGAGACCGCTCCAACCGCTAGGGATTATGTCGCCTAAAGCCGCGCCGCCGCGCCCGATTCCCCGAATTTACCTCGCGACACCGGTCGTTGACGACCCGTCGCAACTGGCGGCCGGACTTCCCGCGCTGCTCGCGGCCGCGGACGTCGCTGCCGTGCTGGTACGGCTTTCGCCCTCCGATCCCCGCACGCTGATTTCGCGCATCAAGGTGCTGGCGCCGGCGATCCACGCCAGCGGCGCCGCGCTTCTGCTCGACGGGCACGCCGATCTGGTGGCGCGATCCGGCGCCGACGGCGCGCATCTCAACGGTATCGAGGCGATGCAGGAGGCGCTGCCATCGTTGAAGCCCGATCGCATCGCGGGCGTCGGCGGACTGTCCACGCGCCACGACTCGATGATCGCAGGTGAGGCCGGCGCGGATTACGTGCTGTTCGGCGAGCCGGATAAAACCGGCGAACGGCCGTCCATGGACGCGATCACAGATCGGCTGCAATGGTGGGCCGAACTGTTCGAACCGCCCTGCGTCGGTTATGCCGCGAGCTTCGACGAGGCGCGGACGTTTGTAGCAGCGGGCGCGGATTTCGTCCTGGCGGGCGACATCATCTGGAACGATCCGCGCGGCGCTGCGGCGGCGTTGATGGACGTCGCGGATGCGATCAAGCAGGGTCACGGATCGCTCGGCGACCGGACGATGCGAGGGACGACGCCGGACAGAGGTGACGCCGGATGATTGTCCTGCGTCCTGTCGTCATTCTCACAAGCGTTCTCATGCTCGGAGGAAGCGCGCTGGCGCAGCTCCAGCTGACGCCGCAGGCCGCCGACGCGCCGTCCAAGGCAAGCAAGCGAGTCAAAACAAAGACCATCAAGCCCACGCTGCCGAAGAAAGAAGCCGTGAAGCCTGCGAAGGCTGCGACCACACCGGACAAGAAGGCGGACGCACAGGTTCTCGACAACCCGAACGCGGATCTGGTCTACGGCGCGTATCAGCGCGGCATGTACAAGACTGCGTTTGATCTGGCGATGAAGCGGGCGCAGGAGAACAAGGATCCCGCCGCCATGACCATGCTGGGCGAGCTCTATGCCAACGCGCTCGGGGCCAAGCGCGACTACGGTCAGGCGATCCAGTGGTACCAGCGCGCGACGGACCTCGGCGATCGCGAAGCGATGTTCGCGCTCGCCATGCTCCGCATCGGCGGGCGTGGCGGCCCGCCCGACAGCGCGGCGGGAGCCAAATTGCTGGCCTCGTCCGCCAAGCTCGGCGAGCCCAAGGCCGCCTACAACCTCGCGCTGCTCTACATGGACGGGCAGACGCTGCCGCAGGATTTCAAACGCGCCGCCGAACTGCTGCGCTTCGCCGCCGATGCGGGCAGCCCGGAGGCGCAATACGCGCTGGCGACGTTCTACAAGGAGGGGCGAGGCGTCGAAAAGAATCTCTTCACGTCGGTGCGACTGCTGCAGGCGGCCTCGCTTGCCGGCAACGTCGATGCCGAAGTCGAGTACGCGATCGCGCTGTTCAACGGCACCGGCACCGAAAAGAACGAGGCCGCCGCGGTATCGCTGCTGCGCAAGGCCGCCCGGCAAAACAGCGCGATCGCCCAGAATCGTCTCGCTCGCGTCCTCGTCACCGGCATGGGAGCGCCGATGGACAAGGTCGAAGGCCTGAAATGGCACATCGTGGCGAAAACCGCCGGCAAGGGCGATCTGATGCTTGATGAGGCGCTGGCGCAGGCCACGCCAGAGGAGCGCGCCAAGGCCCAGGACGACGCCCGCAAATGGCTCGGCGTTAAATGAACCGCCCTTGACGGCGGCACCTCCGCAAGGCACCCAGTCCCTTCCATTCATTCCGAGC
Organism: Nitrobacter sp.; assembly: GCA_039923555.1. GTDB lineage: Bacteria > Pseudomonadota > Alphaproteobacteria > Rhizobiales > Xanthobacteraceae > Nitrobacter. The sequence continues at coordinate 6,965 of JBDTCP010000150.1, read as the reverse complement.
CGAGATCATGCTGCAATCAGCCCTCATGAACGTCATGGTCAAGGCCGCGCGCCGCGCCGGCCGCAGCCTGAAGCGCGATCTCGGCGAGATCGAAAATCTTCAGGTGTCGCTGAAGGGACCGGCGAATTTCGTCAGCCTTGCCGACAAGCGCGCCGAGGAGATGCTGTACGAAGACCTCAGCAAGGCGCGCCCCGGCTACGGCTTCCTGGGCGAGGAAGGCGGCAGCCGCGAGGGCGCCGACAAGAGCCACAGCTGGATCGTCGATCCGCTCGACGGCACCACCAACTTCCTGCACGGCATTCCGCATTTCGCGATCTCGATCGGCCTGCAGCGCGACGGCGTGCTGATCGCAGGCCTGATCTACAATCCCGCCAACGATGAGCTCTACACTGCCGAGCGCGGCAAGGGCGCGTTTCTCAACGATCAACGGCTGCGCGTGGCCGGGCGGCGCCAGATGAACGACTGCGTCATCGCCTGCGGGCTGCCGCACATCGGGCGCGGCGACCACGAGTTGTCGCGGCGGGAGATGGCGGCTCTGCAGGAGAAGGTCGCAGGCCTGCGCCGCTTCGGCGCGGCGTCGCTCGATCTGGCGTTCGTTGCAGCGGGACGTCTCGACGGCTACTGGGAGCGCAACCTGCAGCCGTGGGATATCGCGGGCGGCCAAATCATCCTGCGCGAGGCCGGCGGTATCGTCAGCGGCATCCAGGGCGACGATGATCCGCTTACGACAGGCCATGTGGTCTGCGGCAACGAGTTCGTCCACGCCGAACTGGTGAAAATCCTCAAGCCGCTGGAATAGAAAAGGCCCGCGACGCTGGTTACTCGGCCGCGCGCAGCGGCGCCGGCGGGCCGTGGAATTCAGCCTCGCCCACCGGCTCCAGTCCGCTCTTATCCCGTCCGAGCACGCGCATCACGACGACGAAGAACACCGGCACCATCAGCAGCGCCAGTATCACCACCGCGATCATGCCGCCCATCACGCTGGTGCCCAGCGCCTGCTGGCTCGCCCCGCCCGCTCCTTGAGCAACCACCATCGGCAGCACGCCGCAGACGAAGGCAAGGCCGGTCATCAGAATCGGGCGGAACCGAAGCGCACATGCCTCGACCGTCGATTCGATGAGCGGCTTGCCCCGCGCGCGCAAATCCTTGGCGAATTCGATGATGAGGATGGCGTCCTTTGCGGCCAGACCGATGATCGTAATGAGGCCGACGGTGAAATAGACGTCGTTGGCGAGGCCGCGCATGGTCGCCGCCAGCACCGCGCCGCAGATCCCGAGCGGCACCGTCAGCAGCACGGCGAGCGGAATGGTCCAGCTTTCATAGAGCGCGGCAAGGCAGAGGAACACCACCAGCGCCGAGAGCGCGAGCAGGAACGGCGCCTGCGACCCTGACAGCTTTTCCTGCAGCGACTGGCCGCTCCACTCATAGCCGAAGCCGCGCGGCAGACGACCCGCAAGCCGTTCCATCTCGACGATGGCGTCGCCCGAGGTGAAGCCCGGCCGCGCCTCGCCGCTGATGCGGATGGACGGATAGTAGTTGAAGCCGACGATCTGGGTCGGCCCCTTCGACCATTCGATCGAGGCGAACGACGAGAACGGAACCAGCCGGCCGCTGCTGTTCTTGACGTTGTAGTTGAGGATGTCGTCCACGTTGGTGCGGCCGTCACGGTCTGCCTGCACGATCACGCGCTGCATCCGGCCGCGGTTGGGGAAGTCATTGACATAGGTCGAGCCGAGATTGGTCGACATGGTATCGTTGATGTCCTCGAAGGCGACGCCGAGGGCACTGGCCTTCTCGCGGTCGACCACGAGATTGACCTGCGGCGCCGCTGGCAGTCCCTCGACATAGACATTCTTCAAGACCGGACTGGCATTGGCCTCCGCGATCAACTGATCGGTCGCCTTCATCAGCGCCGCGTAGCCCTTCTGGCCGCGATCCTGCAGGCGGAAGCTGAAGCCGGAGGAGTTGCCGAGGTTGTCGATCGGCGGCGGCTGCAGCGCGGTGATCTTGGCGTCGCGCAGCGAGGACAGATCGCGGTTGGTGTCAGCCACGATATTGGCGGCGGACTCTTTCTCAGGCCGTTCCGACCAGTCTTTCAGGGTGATGAACGCTTGCGCCGTGTTCATGCCCTGCCCCGAATAGGCGAAGCCGGTGAGGAACGTGACATCGGCAATCCCAGGCCGTTTGGCCAGATATTTCTCGACCGCCGCGACCGCCGCTTCGGTCCGGCCATGGGACGAATCCGACGGCGTCTGCACGTCCGTCGTGATGAAGCCCTGATCGTCCACCGGCACGAAGCCGGCGGGCAGGCGGACGAAGCCCCAGGCGAGACCGCCAACCAGCACAGCGTAAATCAGCATCAGGCGTCCGGTCCGCCTCAACGACCAGCCGACGGTCGAGACATAACGGCCGCGCACGCCGTCCAGCCCGCGATTGAACCAGCCGAACAGGCCCTTGCGCGCGTGGCCGTGTCCGGCCTTCACCGGTTTCAGCAGCGTGCCGCACAGCGCCGGCGTCAGCGACATCGCCATCAGAGCGGAGAAGGCGATCGCGGCGACCACGGTGACGGAGAACTGCCTGTAGATGATGCCGACAGAGCCCGGAAAGAACGCCATCGGCACAAACACCGCCATCAGCACCAGCGTGATGCCGATGATGGCGCTTGTGATCTGCGACATCGCCTTCCGCGCAGCCTCCTTCGGCGGCAGCCCCTCCTCGGCCATGATGCGTTCGACATTCTCGACCACGACGATGGCGTCGTCGACCAGAAGGCCGATCGCCAGCACCATGCCGAACATCGTCAGCATGTTGATGGAATAGCCCATCAGGAGCAAAACCGAACAGGTGCCGAGCAGCGCCACCGGCACCACGATGGTCGGAATGATGGTGTAGCGGATGTTCTGCAAAAACAGGAACATCACCAGGAATACCAGCACCACCGCCTCGATCAAGGTATGCACGACCTTTTCGATCGAGGCCTTCACCACCGGCGTGATGTTGTAAGGAATATCGTAGGCGATGGTCGCCGGGAAGAACTTCGACAACTCCTTCATCTTGGCTTCCACCGCGCTCGCGGTGGCGAGCGCATTGGCGCCCGGCGCGAGCATCACCGACAGACCTGCGGTCGGCTTGCCGTTGAGGCGGGTGGTGAAGCGGTAATCCATACCGCCAACCTCGATTCGCGCCACGTCGCGCAGCCGCACCGTGGAGCCGTCGCGGTTGGCGCGCAGCACGATGGAGCCGAATTCCTCGGGCGTGGTGAGCTGCCCCCTCACCAAGACCAGCGCCGCGGTTTTCTGTCCGTCCCGGCTCGGCGGTGCGCCGATGCTACCCGAGGCGACTTGCGCGTTCTGCGCTGCAATCGCCTTGGTGACATCGTCCGACGTCAGGCCGTAGCCGACGAGCTTGTCAGGATCGACCCAGACCCGCAGTGAGCGTTCGGTGGAAAACAACGTGGCGCGGCCGACGCCGGGAAGGCGCCGGATCTCGCCGACGATGTTGCGCATCATGAAATCGCCGAGGCCGACCTCGTCGAGACTGTTGTCGGTCGATCGCAGCGTGACGATCTGCAACGTGTCGCTGGACGCTTCCTCGACCAGGATGCCTTCCTTCAGCACCACAGCCGGCAGACGCGCCTCGATACGCTTGATGCGGTTCTGCACGTCCACCGACGCCATATCGAGTTGCGTGCCGGGGACGAAATACGCAGTGATCTCGACCTGACCCAGAGAGTCGCTGGTGGATTCGAAGCTGAGGATGCCCGAGGCGCCGTTGAGCTGTTCCTCGATCAGGCGCGTGACGCTGCTGTAAAGGTTCTGCGGCGATGCACCGGGATACGCGGTCGAGATCGAAATCGAGGGCGGCGCGATGATCGGGTACTGCGCCACCGCCAGAAACGGAATCGAGATCGCGCCGATCAGACAGATGAAGAGCGCGATCACCCATGCGAAGATCGGCCGGTCGATGAAGAAAGCCGGCATGATCAGCTACCGGGCATCCGCGGTCTTGCCTGGCAGCGCTCCCGTCGCCTCCGAAGCATCGGCTTGCGCCCACATCACGGGGCGGACCTTGTCGCCGGCCGTGAATTTCTGGAACCCTTCGACCACGACACGGTCGCCGGCCTTGAGACCGTGGCTGACCATCGACTGGCCGTCCTGGACGGTGGCGCTCCGGATCGGACGCACAATCACATGGTTGTCGTCCTTGACGACAAAGACCTCGCTGCCGCCGCTGGAGTCGCGCTGCACCGCCTGCTGGGGAACGGCGATCGCATCACTGTCGACGCCCTGCTCCAGCAACACGCGGACGTACATGCCCGGCAGCAACTCGCGGTGCGGATTCGGAAATTCGCCGCGCAGCGTCACCTGTCCGGTCGAGGCATCGACCTTGGCTTCGGAAAACAGGAGTTTTCCTGGCAGCGGATAGATCATTCCATCATCCAGCACGAGGCGGACTTTCGCCGCGCCCGGCGCGATGCGCTCCAGGTCGCCGCTCTCGAATGCGCGGCGCAGATTATTGAGCTCGCTCACCGACTGGGTGAAGTCGGCGTAGATCGTGTCGAGTTGCTGCACCGTCGCGAGACTGGCCGTGTCGTTCTGAACCACGAGCGCCCCCTCGGTAACCTGAGCCGCGCCCACCACGCCACTGATCGGTGCGCGGATGGTGGTGTAGTCGAGATTGAGCCGCGCCCGCGCGAGGTCCGCCTTGCGGCCCGCGACATCGGCTTCGGCCTGGCGCATGTTGGCGATCGCCTTGTCGTTTTCGGCTTCGGAGGTGGCGTGCCGGGCCGTCAGTTGCGCGATACGCCTCGCGTGATGCGACGCCTGCTTGAAAACGGCATTGGCCTTGGCCAGTTCGGCCTCCGCCGCCTGCAATTCGACCTCGAACAATTTTGGATCGATCTGATACAGCGAATCGCCAGCCTTGACCTCGCTGCCCTGCTTGAACAGGCGCTCGGTGATAATGCCGGAGACGCGCGGACGGACCTCGGCAACGCGCGTCGGCGCGATGCGGCCCGGCAGTTCGCGTACTATCGCATGCGGCTTCGGAATTACCGTGACGACGCTAACCTCCGGTGCGACCACGTGAGCGGTCGAAGCTTCTGCTGTGGCGGGCTTGTCGCAGCCGCTCAGAAGCGGCGACAATCCGGCGATCAAAAGAGCGACGGACATCAGTCGTGAATCAAACCTTGGCATTGTTATCTGGAAACCCCGTGATGCAGGACGCAAACCTCGCTTTCCGTGAAGCGGTGATGCCTCACAGGGTGATATGCGAATCCCGCGCTGTCTGATGCGTTCAGCATAAACAACACCACCAACTGCGATGCAATGTGGTTTTGCGGCGGCGCAATGTCACACAACGCTATCGCCTTGAACTCACGTTTGTTTTGCTGAGTCACACAGTCGTGAGTTAAAATTGAAAGAAAATAGTAATTTCTGCTCTCAAACGCAGCGGCCAGAGAAAGCCATTGCGTGATCGCGCAACCAATGCACAGGAAGCACAACCCATCGCGGACTCCCGCCGCAAATACTGACGCGGATCGCACCTGCCGCCGTCATCCGATCGTGGCTGACGCTCGATCCGCTGCGGTCTGCGTGACCGCACAATTCATAACGTGATGCTCGCTCATAACGTGATGCTCTCGTAACGTGACGCGCGGCGCGAAACCGCGGCTTGTTCATCATGGGTGTCCAGACTCTCGTGAGCACGTCTGGACCGAACCCACCCAGGCCATCGTGATTCGACGATGCCGTCGCCATCGGCGACGAGGGCCTGGAAGCGTTCATGCGAATTTCCTTGGGCGGCCCGAAATGTCTGTGGCCAAAACGAATACGCCATGATTCAAACCCGGTTTCGCGGGCACGCTTCGCATCGGCAGGGCAAAACCGGCGAACAAGCTATTTTTTCCTGGCAACGCTGTGCCATATTGCGGCTTGTCTGGACCCTAGTGGTCCGATTCTCACGTTCGCATTCCGTTTCAGCGAGCCTTCTTGCGAATTTTGGAATCGAAGGACCACTGGCAGGTAAGCACACTCACTCATGGCGCAAAGCATGGCCCCCCGCTCCGCACTGGAGACCGAACTGACCAAGCTGGCGTCGCCCCGGATATTCCTGGTGCGCATGCTGGTGTTTATCGTGCTGTGCTCGCTGGTGCTGATCGTGCTCTACAAGCAGATCATTACGGCGTTCTTCGCCAATCCCGGCCTCAACGCGCTGATCGCAGCGGTGCTGGCGATCGGAATCATTTTCGCATTCCGGCAGGTGATCCGGCTTTATCCCGAGATTGCATGGGTCAACAATTTCCGCATCGCCGATCCGGGCCTCGCCCCCGACCAGCGACCGCGGCTTCTCGCACCGATGGCGGCAATTCTCGGCGGCGAGCGAACCGGGCGAATGTCGATCTCGCAGCAGACCATGCGGCATCTGCTTGATTCCATCGCCACCCGGCTCGATGAAGCCCGCGACATCTCCCGCTACATGACCGGCCTTTTGGTGTTCCTCGGTCTGCTCGGCACGTTCTGGGGTCTGATCGAAACCGTCGGCTCGGTCGGCAAGGTGATCGACGGCCTGAAGGTCGGCGGCGATGCGGGGTCGCTGTTCGACACGCTGAAGGAAGGCCTCGCCGCGCCGCTCGGCGGCATGGGCATTTCGTTTTCGTCATCGCTGTTCGGCCTCGCCGGATCGTTGATCCTCGGCTTTCTCGACCTGCAATCCAGCCAGGCGCAGAACCGCTTCTATACCGATCTCGAGGACTGGCTCGCCACCACCGTGCGCGAATATGGCGATGAGACCCCGGCCGGTCCGTCGGTCGAAATACAGACCGCGATCGACCGGCTTCGCGCCACCCTCGAGGAGGCGGGATCCAACCGCAGCACCACCTCCGCGATGGCCAGCCTCGCGGAAGCCATTCAGGAGCTCGTCACTCATATGCGGACCGAACAGCAGATGATCCGCGAATGGGCCGA
>JBDTCP010000149.1:0-3504 GCA_039923555.1 Nitrobacter sp. | reverse complement strand
GGGATTGATGCGGCGGAGGGATTCATAATTTGGTTGAAATAACCGCTCTTGTTGATGTCAGCAGAACTTGATCTAGTGCCGCCGGGCCACCCTGAACGCGAGATGTTGCGGTGAACGAAGCCGGGGATATCGGGAGTCAGCGATTCGGGCATGATTCGTTCCGGACTCGTTCCAAAGCTTAAGCCGCGGCTCTGCAAGCGTCGCATTGTGAAACACATCAGATCCTAGTGGTCCGATTCTAACATTTGCGTCCCTTCTCAGCAGGTGCTTACGCAAATGTGGAATCTATAGGACCACTAGCAAATAAGGCCTCTAGTGGAGCCTTGGATTTGACATTCGCCTCCCGGACTCGCGACTAGGTGGGTAGCGAATGTCAAATCCGCTCCACTAGCGCCGCGAAAACCCTCGGAAAATATGGCCTTTTCATCTTCGATATCTACGCCTGGCAATGGCCGTGCGCCCGGCGCCGGCGTGACGGCGGTGCTCGGTCCGACCAATACCGGCAAGACTCATCTCGCGATCGAGCGGATGTTGGCGCATTCCTCAGGCATTATCGGCTTGCCGCTGCGGCTGCTCGCCCGCGAGGTCTACAACAAGGTCGCCGATCGCGCCGGGGTGGAGTCCGTCGCGCTGATCACCGGCGAGGAGAAGATCAAGCCGCCCCGGCCGCGCTTCTGGGTCTCGACCGTGGAGGCGATGCCGCGCGATCTCGACGTGTCGTTCCTCGCCGTCGATGAAATCCAGATCGCGGCCGACCTTGAGCGCGGCCACGTTTTCACCGACCGCGTTTTGCATCGGCGCGGCCGCGACGAGACGCTGCTGCTCGGCGCCGCCACCATGCGTCCGATCATCGAGCGGCTTTTGCCGGGTGCGAGCATTGTCACCCGTCCGCGGCTGTCGCAGCTTGAATTTGCCGGCGACCGCAAGATCACCCGGCAGCCGCGCCGCACCGCGATCGTCGCGTTCTCGGCGGACGAGGTATACGCCATCGCCGAACTGATTCGCCGTCAGTACGGGGGCGCGGCGGTCGTGCTCGGGTCCCTGTCGCCGCGTACCCGCAACGCGCAGGTCGCGATGTTCCAGTCGGGCGATGTCGACTATCTCGTCGCCACCGATGCGGTCGGCATGGGCCTCAATCTCGACGTCGATCACGTCGCCTTCGCGTCCGACCGCAAATACGATGGCTATCAGTTTCGTCGCCTCAATCCGTCCGAATTCGCGCAGATCGCCGGCCGCGCTGGCCGCGCCACCCGCGACGGCACCTTTGGCACCACCGGACGCTGCGCGCCGTTCGAGCCCGAACTCGTGAACGCGCTGCAGAACCATACCTTCGACAGCGTCAAGATGTTGCAATGGCGCAATTCCGATCTCGACTTCTCCTCGCTCGGGGCGCTGCAGGTGTCGCTGGCGCTGACGCCGTCGCACGAAGCACTGACCCGCGCGCCGATCGCCGAGGACCTGCGCGTGCTCGATCACGCCGCGCGCGACGCCGATGTGCGCGCCATGGCGCATGGCGCGGCGGCGGTGGAGCGGCTGTGGGACGCCTGCCAGATTCCGGACTATCGCAAGATCGCGCCGGCCGCTCATGCCGAACTGGTGACGACACTGTTCGGCTTCCTGATGCGCAAGGGCCGGGTCCCCGACGACTGGTTTGTGTCCCAGATCGCCCAGGCCGACCGGATCGACGGCGGTATCGACACCTTATCGGCGCGGATTGCGCAAATTCGGACCTGGACGTTCGTGGCCAATCGCCCGGACTGGCTGGCCGACCCCGATCACTGGCAGGGAATTTCCCGAGAGGTCGAAAATAAATTGTCCGATGCGCTGCACCAAAGGCTCACGGAGCGTTTCGTTGACCGCCGGACCAGTGTATTGATGCGCCGCCTGCGGGAAAACACGATGTTGAATACGGAAATCGGTAAGACCGGCGAAGTGATCGTAGAGGGCCATGTGATCGGCCGTCTCGACGGATTTACATTCGCGCCGGATGCGGCAGAGGCCGGCTCCGAGGCCAAGGCCTTGCAGGCGATCGCGCAAAAAGCGTTGGCCGGCGAAATCGAGGCGCGCGCCGAAAAACTGTCCAGCGCGCCGGACGATCAGTTCGTGCTGACCTCGGACGGCACCATCCGCTGGACTGGCGATGCCGTGGCGCGACTGGTCGCCGCGGACGATGCGCTGCACCCGCGGCTGCGGATCATTTCCGATGAAAGGCTGACGGGCGCGCCGCGCGAGGCGGTGCAAACCCGGCTCGATCTGTGGCTGAAGACTCATGTGGAGAAGTTGCTCGGGCCACTGTTCGATCTCGCCAAGGCGGAGGACGTCACCGGCATCGCGCGCGGCATTGCATTCCAGTTGATCGAGGCGCTCGGTGTGCTGGAGCGCCAGAAGATTGCCGCCGAAATGAAAGACCTCGATCAGCCGTCGCGCGCAGGCTTGCGCAAGCACGGCGTGCGCTTCGGCGCCTACCACATCTACTTCCCGGCGCTGTTGAAACCGGCGGCGCGTTCGCTGGCCTCGCTGTTGTGGGCGCAGAAGCAGGACAACGTCGACCTGTCGGCGTTGTCGAGCGCGCAGCATCTGGCGGGCAGCGGCCGCACCTCGTTCCCGACTGACAAGCTGCTCGATCGCGACGCCTACCGTGTCCTTGGCTATCGGCAATGCGGCGAGCGGGCTGCGCGCGTCGATATCCTGGAAAGACTGGCCGATTTGATCCGTCCGGCGCTGTCATGGCGGGAGGGTTCGCCCGGAGAAAAGCCCGCCGGCGCCTTCGATGGCCGCGGGTTCGTTGTGACCCAGTCCATGACGTCGCTCGCAGGCACCGCCGGCGAGGATTTCGCCTCCATCCTGCGTGCGCTCGGCTATCGCATGGACTTGCGTCCGGTGCCCGCCCTCGTGGCGCCGGCCGATCCCGCCATGGATGCTGCTGCGGAAACCGTCCCCGCCGAAGTTGAAGCGCCGGTGAGTATGCCGCAGGAATCGGCTGCGCCGGACGCGACGGTGCAGGATCATGGACCTGCGCCGGAGAGCGCGGTTGCGCCCGATGCTGAATCGGCGACTCCGGTGGATACCAGTTCATCGGAAGAACCCGCTGCGGCGACCGAAGCTGTACCGGTCGTTGTCGAGGAAACAGCGCCGTCGGCGGCGTTGCTGCCCGACATTGCGTTCTCGCAGGCATTCGATGCCGCCGAATCCGCATCCGCCGATGCCACCGAATCTGCACCCGCCGATGCCGGGAGCGTGCCCGAGGGCACAGCGCCCGCCGAGACCGCCGCGGCTGAGGGTCCGCCGGTTGCCGCGACGGACACCGAGATCGCAATGGTTGAAGTCTGGCGGCCAGGTGGCCGGTCCGACGAGCGGCGTCCGCGCCACGATCGTACTCGTCATCGCCGACAACAACCTCGTCAGGATGGCGCGCAACCGGTGGCCGCGGACGCAGAGGCGGGTGAGGGGGCGCAGAAGCGGGAGCGGCATGGGCGTGGACGGCGCGACCGTCAAAAAGAAGTC
>JBDTCP010000148.1:0-8821 GCA_039923555.1 Nitrobacter sp. | reverse complement strand
TTGTTCGCGGGCCTCAGCACGTCTGCCAGTGCCCGCGCTGCAGCGAGCGCACCATGCAGACCGGGATCGAGAATCGGGCAGTTCGCGATCGAAACGATAGCGTGACTATTCGGCGCGGCGAACCCGACGCGCAGCTTGCCGTCCTCGTCGCGTCGGGCATGGACGGTGATCCGGCGGCGGCCAGCGCCGTGCGCGTCGACCACATCGTCCACCTCGCAATCGATACGAACCTGCGCGAGCGTGTCGATTACGATCCGCCGCTTCCAGGCGCGATAGGCCTCCGGCTGCCAGTGCTGGATGGCGCAGCCGCCGCAGGTGCCAAAATGCGGACAGAACGGTGCGATCCGTTCCGGACTCTCCGTCTCGACCCGGAGAAGACGCGCGCGATCAGGATGGCCGGCGATCGGTTCGGCTTCCACGGTTTCGCCGCCGAGCGTGTAGGGGACGAAAACGGCCTGTCCGTTGATCCGCGCGACGCCGTCGCCGCGATGGCCGACATGGTCGATGACGAGAATTTCAGCCACGGCGGGCCCCGACGAAGAATTCGATGTTGCCGTCGCCGCCGGCAATCGGGGAGGGAAAGATATCGATCTCGGTGCAACCCAGCGTCGCCGCGAATTCCGCGATGTTGTCGCACACCGATCGATGCACCGCCGCGTCGCGGACGATACCTTTTTTGATCGCCGTCCGCGGCGCCTCGAATTGCGGCTTGATGAGCGCCAAAAGATGCATCGGCGCGGCCGCCAGCGTCAGTGCGACCGGAAGAATGGCCTTCAGCGAGATGAAACTCGCATCCATCACCACCACATCCGGCCGCTGCGGTAGCCGCTTGCCTTCGAACGAGCGGATGTCGGTGGCCTCCATTGATATGATTTTGGGATGGTCTCGCAGGCTCGGATGCAATTGATCGCGGCCGACATCGATGGCGAAGACCAGACTCGCGCCGCTGGCGAGCAGCACCTCGGTGAAGCCGCCGGTCGAGGCGCCGACATCGAGGCAGACATGGTTCTCGATCTCGATCGGATATCGCTCCAGCGCGCCCGCAAGTTTCACGCCGCCGCGCGATACGTAAGGGTGTGCGGGTTGAGCCTCGAATGTGGTATCGACAGGAACTGTTTCGGAGGCCTTCTGAACGAGCTTGCTGTTGGCGATGACGAGTCCGGCCTCGATCGCGGCCTGCGCCCGCGCCCGGCTCTCGAACAGGCCGCTCTCGACCAGCAGCACGTCGGCGCGCTTGCGGGCGTGAGACTCAGTGCTGCCGCGCTTCGCCATGATCAGTTCAAACCCCGCGGCCGGCCTTGCGTCGGCCGATCTCGATTCCATCGGGAAGGAAAACGTCGGGGCCCGCGAGGTGAATTTTCATCCAAGCATGGCCCATGTACATTTTTCCGCGTCATGGCCGGGCTCGTCCCGGCCATCCACGTCTTTTCGTTGGAGGCCACCAAGACGTGGATGCCCGGCACAAGGCCGGGCATGACGAGCTCAACGACGTCGGACTGCGCCAGCTTTACGCCAGCTTGACCGTCTCGGCCTTGAAGTCCTTGCCGAGCGCCTCGAACACCTTGGCGACGATGCCCTTGGCATCAAGCCCGGCGTAGGCGTACATCGCATTCGGCGTGTCGTGATCGAGAAACTCGTCCGGAAGCACCATCGCGCGCATCCGCAGGTCACCGTCGAGCATGCTGTTGTCGGACAGTGTCTGCATCACATGCGAGCCGAAGCCGCCGATCGAGCCTTCTTCGATCGTGATCAGCACTTCGTGGTCGCGCGCGAGCTTCATCACCAGCTCGACGTCGAGCGGTTTCATGAATCGCGCATCGGCGATAGTGGTGGACAGACCGTACGTGGCGAGTTCATCGGCCGCCTTCTCGCATTCGGCGAGGCGGGTGCCGAACGACAACAGCGCGATCTTGCTGCCCTGGCGGACGATACGGCCCTTGCCGATCGGAAGCGGAATGCCAGCCTCGGGCATTTCGACGCCGCGGCCTTCGCCGCGCGGATAGCGCACCGCGCTCGGCCGGTCATTGATCGCAACCTGGGTGGCGACCATATGCACCAGCTCGGCCTCGTCGGAGGCGGCCATGATGACGAAATTCGGCAAGCAGCCGAGATAGGCATTGTCGAACGCGCCGGCATGCGTAGCGCCGTCGGCGCCGACCAGGCCAGCGCGGTCGATGGCAAAGCGCACCGGCAGCGACTGGATGGCCACGTCGTGCACCACCTGATCGTAGCCGCGTTGCAGGAAGGTCGAATAGATCGCGCAGAACGGCTTGAAGCCCTCGGTCGCGAGGCCGGCGGCGAAGGTCACAGCGTGCTGCTCGGCGATGCCGACGTCGAAGGTGCGCTTCGGAAACGCCTTGTTGAAGATGTCGACGCCGGTTCCGGATGGCATCGCCGCGGTGATAGCGACGATCTTGTCATCCTTCTCGGCCTCCTTGACGAGGCTTTGGCCGAACACGTTCTGGTAGGAGGGCGCATTCGGCTTGGACTTGGATTGCGCGCCGGTGGAGATGTCGAACTTGACCACGGCGTGATACTTGTCGGCGGCGGCTTCCGCCGGTGGATAGCCCTTGCCCTTCTGAGTCACGACGTGAACCAGGATCGGGCCATTCTCCATGTCGCGGACGTTCTTCAGCACCGGCAGCAGGTGATCGAGGTTATGGCCGTCGATCGGGCCGACGTAATAGAAACCGAGCTCCTCGAACAGCGTGCCGCTGTTGACCATGAAGCCGCGCGAATATTCCTCGACGCGCTCGGCGCGGTCGGCGATCATTTTCGGCAGGTGCTTGCCAAGCTGCTTGGCGGCTTCGCGCAATGAGCGGTAGGTTTTTCCGGAGTAGAGCCGCGACAGGTAGGCCGACATCGCGCCTACCGGAGGCGCGATCGACATGTCGTTGTCGTTGAGAATGACGATCAGCCGCGAATTCATCGCGCCGGCATTATTCATCGCTTCATACGCCATGCCCGCGGACATCGCGCCGTCGCCGATCACGGCGATGACGTTGTTCTTGCCACCGGAGAGGTCGCGCGCCACCGCCATGCCGAGGCTGGCCGAAATCGAAGTCGAGGAATGCGCGGCGCCGAATGGATCGTAGTCGCTCTCGGTGCGCTTGGTGAATCCGGACAGTCCACCGCCGGTGCGCAGCGTGCGGATGCGGTCGCGGCGGCCGGTCAGGATCTTGTGCGGATAAGCCTGATGGCCGACGTCCCAGATCAGGCGATCCTGCGGCGTGTTGAAGACGTAATGGATCGCGGTGGTCAGTTCGACCACGCCGAGACCAGCGCCGAAATGTCCTCCCGTCACCGACACCGCGTCGATGGTTTCCTTACGCAACTCGTCCGCGACCTGGCGGACCTGCTCGATCTTGAGCTTGCGCAAGTCGGCAGGGGTGCGGATGGTGTCGAGAAGCGGCGTTTTACTGAAATCGGTCACTGCGACATTCCAATTTTGTATGCCCGGGAGTGTTGTTCGGCGATCGGACCTTTGGCGCTGTCGCGCAATAGAAATCCATGTGCCAAGAAACCTCCTGGGCTGAGAAGCTTGTATCTAAGTTTAGCTAATGCGAATCCCAAGTTTAGCTAATGCTCCGACGGAGAACTGTGATAGACATCACTTTTTACCGTGTCGCGCGTTCCAATCATTTTTTTGCGAGTTGCTTGAAGCGCTTACCTGCTGTAGAGCGTCGGCTGCGGGAGCGGGTTGATCAGCGCATAGTTCCTGATGCATTACACTAAACCAGCGGCCAAAGCCAACCGGCAAGCCCCCAACTTGAGTAGGGGTGCTTTGCCGAAGGTTCAAGGCTGGCGGAAAACCGCCTTGCCTGAAATCGGAGTATTAACCCTGCCGAACGCCTGAAGTTGCAGCTTCCGAACGCTGCTGAGGGACAACTCAAGTAATAATGACGTGCGAGTTCCAGCCGGAACCCGCAGCGGATGACGCGGCACGCAGTGCGTGTGAGGGCTTTTACTGCACGTCGAGCGGTTCCGTGCCCGTGACCTGGCCGGACGCGTCCGTGGTGATCTTGTCTACCCGCGCTTCGGCCTGCCGTAGCAACTCTTCGCAGCGCCGCTTCAGCGCTTCGCCGCGTTCATAAATCGCGACCGATTCCTCGAGCGGGACCTTGCCGTCCTCGAGCCGCTTGACGATGGTTTCAAGTTCCTCGATGGCGCGCTCGAAAGAAAGCGTCTTCACGTCGGCATGGGTCGTTTCGGCCATCTGATGTCCCCGGAATCAATCGTGTCCGATTCTAACATTCGCATCCCGGGCATAATGTGGCGGAATGTCACGTGCCCATCAATGCGATGACATGTTCGGCCACCGACTCCTGCAGTCCCTGCAGATCATAACCGCCTTCGAGTACCGAAACAATTCGGCCACCCGCCGTCGCGTCGGCGACATCCATCAACTTGCGGGTCACCCATCCGAAATCATTCGCGTCCAGATTGAGACTTGCCAGCGGATCACGGGTATGCGCGTCGAAACCAGCGGAGATGATGAGCAGTTCGGGCGCGAATTTCTCAAGTTGCGGCAGGATCAGGTCCTCGAACGCGGAACGAAATTTGACCCCGTCATCGCCCGACTTCAGCGGTGCATTGACGATGGTGTCGTGATCGCCCCGTTCGTTGGTCGCGCCGCTGTACGGAAACAGCGGCATCTGATGCGTCGAGCAGTACATCACCGTTCGGTCGGCCCAGAAGATATCCTGCGTGCCGTTGCCGTGATGCACATCGAAGTCGACCACGGCCACGCGGCCGATCCCGTGCTTGCGCTGGGCGTGCCGCGCTGCGATCGCCGCCTGGTCGAAAAAGCAGAAGCCCATCGCTCTGCCGGCCTCGGCATGATGCCCTGGTGGGCGCGTGGCGACGAACGCGTTGCTCGCGCTACCGGCGATGACGGCCTCAGTCGCTGCGATCGCGCCGCCGACGCCGCGCATGACCGCCTCCCATGTCCCCGGCGACATTGAGGTGTCGCCGTCGAGATAGACCAGACCTTCCGCCGGCGCGATGTGCCGGAGTTCGCCGATATAATGTTCGTTGTGACAGAGCGCGACCGAATCCAGCGATCCTTTTGGCGCCTCGCCGCGCACCAGACTCTTGAAGCGGTCCTCGGCCAAAACCTGATTGATGGCACGAATCCGGTCCGGCCGCTCCGGATGGCCGGACGGCATCAGATGATCGAGACTTGCGGGGTGCGTGAGAAGAAGCGTTGTCATGCCATATCCTTCCCCGCGGCGCTGGCATCGCGTACGAAGGGAAGCGTCAATGTACCGAGTTGCGTGAGGTTCCGAAAGGGTGCCAATCGCCGGGCGCTGCCGTCAGCGCCGGCAGATGGTGGGTATCGGCGGTCATCCCTTCTTGCGCGCGAAGAAGGCATGGAATGCGGCGATCGCTTCCTCCGAGCGCAATCGCTCGCTGAACAAGTGGCTTTCCTGGTCGATCCGACGGACCAGGTCCTCCGGCGGCAGCTTCAAAAGCTTGCGCGAGATGGCGACGGCTTCCGCCGGCAGCGCACAGATCTCGCGCGCGACTTTTCCGGCCTCGGCCTCGGTGTGGCCCGGCGCGACCACGGTGTTGACGAAGCCTGCCTCGCGAGCCTCGTCTGCGCTGAGCGTGCGGCCCATCACCAGCATGGCGAAAGCACGCTGATGTCCCATGGCCCGCGGCGCCAGCAGGCTGGACGCGGCTTCCGGCACGAGACCCAGATGGATAAACGGCGTCGAGAATGTTGCCGTCCTGCCAGCGAGGACGTAGTCGCAGTGAAACAACATGGTGGTGCCGATGCCGATCGCGATGCCGTCCACCGCTGCGATCAGCGGCTTTGTGTTGTACGCCAGCGAGTAAAGAAATTTTGCGGCATTGGAAGCGCGCGGCGCGTCGATGTTCGACGTGCCGTCTTTCAGAAAATCGTCGAGATCATTGCCCGCCGTGAACACGCCGGAACTGCCGGTGATGACGATGCAGCGGATCGCCGGGTTGTTTTGCGCGGTATCGATCGCCGCGCTCATCGCGCGATACATGTCCCGGGTGATCGCGTTTTTCTTTTCGGGGCGCCGCATGGTGATGACCCGGGTGGCGTCGTCGTCGGTGACTATAAGGTGTCCCGTCATGGTGCGCTCCTTGTCCTGAGTTGCCGCCATCGGATTCAGCCCAGCAGCACCGCGTCGGCGCCGTTCACGGCATCGGCGCTGTCGATCACCGTGCGTTCCAGCGCCGGAGCCTGCACCGTGATGGTTTCGGCGAAGAAGCGCGCCAGCGTGACATAACGTCGGGAATCTCCGAACTCGTCGCCGAGATCGCGCGCCGCCAGAGCTTCTTCCGCGAGCTTGCATCCGCCGAGCGTCGACCCGAAGAGCCGCAGATACGGGGTCGCGCCTGCCAGCGCGTCGTTTGGTGACGAAGCCAGCCGCTCCAGCAACCATTTGCTGGCGCGCTCAAGCGACCCGAGTCCGTCGCGCAGTTTCGTAGCCGTGGTGCCGAACGCGGGATCGTTCGAGGCTTCAACGCGCTTGACGGTCTCCGACAGTTCGTCGAGCAGCGCCCACACCGACGCGCCGCCGTTGACGCCGAGTTTTCGCGTCACCAGATCGATCGACTGGATGCCGTTGGTGCCTTCGTAGATCGCGGTGATGCGGGCGTCGCGATAATGCTGCGCCGCGCCGGTCTCCTCGATGAAGCCCATGCCGCCGTGAACCTGAATGCCGAGAGACGCGACCTCGTTGCCGATGTCGGTCGAGAAGGCCTTTGCGACCGGCGTCAGCAATGCGCCGCGGGCGGCGGCTGCTGCACGCACCACAGGGTCGGTCGCGCGCGCCGCCACATCCAGCGCCACGGCCGTGGCATAGCAAATCGTGCGGGCGGCGGCGGTGAGTGCGCGCATCTGCATCAGCATGCGCTTGACGTCGGGATGCACGATGATGGCATCCATGCCGTCGCCGGATTTGCCGATGGCGCGGCCCTGCTTGCGCTCCCGCGCATAGGCCAGCGCCTGCTGGTACGCGCGGTCCGCGATGCCGACGCCTTCTAGTCCGACGCCGAGCCGAGCCTGATTCATCATCGTGAACATGCACTGCATGCCGCGATTTTCCTCGCCGATCAGGTAGCCGATAGCGCCGCCCTCATCGCCCATGGCCATGGTGCAGGTCGGCGAGGCGTGCATGCCGAGCTTGTGCTCGATGCCGCTGGCGCAGATGTCGTTGCGCGCGCCGAGCGAGCCGTCCGCGTTGACGAGAAATTTCGGAATCAGAAACAGCGAAATTCCCTTGGTGCTGGGCGGCGCATCGGGCAACCGCGCGAGCACGAAATGCACGATGTTGTCGGTCATGTCGTGGTCACCATAGGTGATGAAGATCTTGGTGCCGAAGATGCGATAGCTGCCGTCGGCCGCGCGTTCGGCCCGGCTGCGCAGCGCGCCGACGTCCGAGCCCGCTTGCGCTTCGGTCAGTTGCATCGTGCCGGTCCATTCGCCGGACACCAGTTTTTCGAGATAGATTTTTTTCAGCGCATCGCTGCCGTGGGCATCGAGCGCCTCGATCGCGCTGAGCGTCAGCAGCGGACAGAGACCGAACGCGATGTTCGCCGCGCTCCAGATTTCGGTGCAGGCGGCGTTGATCGCGAGCGGCAGCCCCTGTCCGCCAAAATTCTCCGGCCCCGAGACGGCATTCCAGCCCGCCGCCGTCCAGCGCCTGTAGGCAACGGGCCAGCCCGGCGCAGTCGTCACGCTGCCGTTCTGCAGCTTGGTGCCGCGTTCGTCGCCGGTACGGTTGAGCGGCGCCAGCACCTCGGTTGCGAACCGGCCGGCCTCTTCCAGCACGGCCGCCGCAATCTCGGCATCGTAGTCGCCATAGTGACCGGCCTCGACCGCGGCCAGGAGCCCCGCGCCATGGTTGAGAGCAAGGAGCATGTCGCTGATCGGTGCGCGATAGGTCATGACGGTGTCTCGCTGAATGGCCTGACGGGGAGGGGCGTCCTGCCATGTTATCAGCTATGAGCTGTCTTTCCACGAAACCGGACGGCTCTCAACTCCTTGGGCAATGCAGGCATGGCGTCCGGTGCTTTGAGGTCGGGTCCAGCCGGCGGCATGCGAAACGGACAGGAGGCGCCGGCATGCAACGGATCGGGCCCCCTTCGTGCGGCTCCCAGCCGGTTGAAAAGGCAAGGTTCTCTCTATAGACCGTCGGGGCCGGAGGGAATCCGCGAGACCACGTCCCGCGCGTTCCGGGCTGTTGGGGCGTAGCCAAGCGGTAAGGCAGGGGATTTTGATTCCCCCATTCGGAGGTTCGATCCCTCCCGCCCCAGCCAGGCAGTCTTGCGTTCGGCTAGGCTGCCCGAGAAATGCGAGAAGGGCCCGAAATCCGGGCTTTTCGTGCGTTCGATTTCGTCTCCAGACTCCGGGTTTGCCGATCCCGAGGTGGAATTCCCGAAAGTCTCCGGCCGTACCTGCAAATATTCCCGTTTTGCGGAGACCACCGGCGGAGACCAGTTCGATCACGATTGCCGCCCGATCTTGGCACTCAGGGCGCGCCGCCCTCGTCCGCCCGCCTTCCGAAGCGCTCTCCACAGCGCTCGCCGGCGATCACTTCGCCAAGGTGATCCTGACACTACGCGTGGCGATTGCAATTCCGTCGATTGGGTCTTAAATCGCGATGATTGAGCTGAGCGGAGCAAAATTGTCCGAGACATTTCATTTTGCGGCCCTCGTAAAGCGGGAATGCTGCGCGGACGTGATTTTCGTACACGGCCTGACTGGCGACGCAGTAGGAACTTGGACCTGCTCGGCCAGCTTCGAGCCGGAAGGCAATTTTTGGCCGCACTGGTTATCCGC
>JBDTCP010000147.1:0-2673 GCA_039923555.1 Nitrobacter sp. | reverse complement strand
CTGGTGACGCTTATCGGTAGCCTTCTCGTAGCAATTCACTTCACACCTTCTCCAACGCAACATCTGCTCCAACGCAGCCCGAACATCCTTCCGCAATGGACCGGCGACGTCCACAGCGCGAATTCATTGGACATCCCCTGTCAGGGCAAGACCTTGCACGCCCATCAAGACATCCTGAGTTTCTTTACTGGGCAGGCCCGATGCATCGTTAAGCATCAGACCCGGGTAAAGTTCGAGCGGCGCTCGGCTCCCTTTGACTGCGCGAACCAGGATGCGGATCGCCGGTTTGCCCGCGTCGGGGTGCACGGACCGAATCGCGACGCCGCCGAAGCCGCGTCCCAGCGCGGCCAGCACCTCGGCAAGGCCGTCACTGCGCCAGATTAGGCTGAGCACGCCGCCGGATTTCAGCACGCGCCGCGCTGCATGAATCCATGCCTCAAGCGTGGCGGGTTCAGCCATGTGCGCCGCGCGCCTGATGTCGTCGGGCGACGGCCGGTGACGTACGGAATCGTTGAACGGAGGGTTCATCAGAACCACGTCGGTGCTGTCGGAGCCGAGACCAACGCTTGCGAAGACCTCAGCACCACCCGCGACATCAAGGATGCAGACCTGCGCCGCGATGCCGTTGAGCTCTGCGTTACGGCGCGCCAGGCCGGCGAGGGTTTCGTCGAGCTCGACCAGCACGATCTGAATTCCGTTGACCCGCATCGCCACCGCAAGGCCGGCGGCGCCGACACCCGCCCCGAAATCAACGACACGGTCGCCGGGCCGGGCCGGGGTCGCGGCCGCGAGCAGCATCGCATCGTGACCGGCGCGGTGGCCGGACCTCGGCTGACGTAACCGCAGCCGGCCGCCGAGAAATGCGTTTTCACTGGTTTCGACGGGCGGAGCGGTCATCATCCGGCGTCATCGGGACGGAGTTCGTGGGCCAGACCGGCATCGGTGAGAAGCTGGCGTGCCTCGCGATTGTCGTCGTCATGCACCAGAATGCGGCGAGGCAGCACGCCGAGTGATCCTTCGATCACGCTCATATTCTGATCCAGCACCAGATGATGGATGTTGGCGCCGTCCAGCAGCGCGCCGATCGCCGAGACCAGTACCACGTCGTTGGTTCGAACCAATTCCCGCAACGTTATTCTCCAAGACGCCCGCAGCTTCACAGCCCTGCGGCCCATGTCAACTGGTCCATGTCAACATCTACCTGCGCTTGCCGCGCCAACCGGCACTTTCTATGGTGTAATAGCCCGAAACGGCGCGAACTACGCAAAACCGGAGATTTTGCTTGGCGGTCATCGTCCCATTCGAAAGCCACTCGACAGGCTCCATCGACGAGCTTGTCGCGCTTGTCGCCGCCGACATGGAACGTGTCAACGCCACTATTTTGTCGCGGACCGGGTCGGAAGTCGCGATGATCCCGGAGGTCGCCAACCACCTGATTTCCTCCGGCGGCAAGCGGCTGCGCCCGATGCTGACGCTGGCGATGGCCCATCTCGGCGGCTATGGCGGCGAGGGTCACATCAAGCTCGCAGCTTCCGTGGAATTCATGCACACCGCGACGCTGCTACACGACGACGTGGTCGACGAGAGCGAACTGCGCCGCGGCAAGTTGTCGGCGCGCATGTTGTGGGGCAATGAGGCCAGCGTTCTGGTCGGCGACTTCCTGCTCGGACAGGCGTTCCGGATGATGGTTGAGGTCGGCTCGCTGCGCGCGCTCGACATCCTTTCGGCGGCGGCGGCCACCATCGCCGAGGGCGAGGTCATGCAGCTTGCAGCGGCGAAGAACACCGCCACCACCGAGGACGAATATCTTGCGGTGATCCGCGGCAAGACCGCCGAGCTGTTCGCCGCCGCCTGCGAAGTCGGTCCGGTGATCGGCAATCGCCCGAAGGCCGAGGAAACCGCGGCGGCCAGCTTCGGCATGAATCTCGGGATCGCCTTCCAGCTCGTCGACGACGTGCTCGACTACGGCGGCAAGTCGGCAAAGCTCGGCAAGAACGTCGGCGACGATTTCCGCGAGGGCAAGATCACGCTGCCGGTGGTGCTGGCGTTTCGCCGCGGCAACGATATCGAACGCGAATTCTGGATTCGCGCGCTCGAGGAAGGCCAGATCGGCGACAACGACCTCGATCACGCCGTCGGGCTGATGACCAAGCATCGCGCGCTGGACGATACTCTCAACCGCGCCCAGCACTATGGCGCGATGGCGGTCGACGCGCTGGCGCTGTTTCCGCCGTCGCCGATGAAAAACGCGCTGGAGCAGGTCGTGGCGTTCTGCCTAGCGCGGTCGTATTAGAGCCCAGTGAACTCTCAGTCTCGTCATTCCTCGCGCAAACGCTTCGCGTTTGTCGCTGAGGGCGCGCTGAAAGCGCGAACCTCAGATGTGCAATTGCACATCGGGGAATCCCAACCACTGTCTCGCTATCTCAATTGACACCGGGATTATGGATTCCGGATCGCCGCTTGCGCGGCGTCCGGAATGACAACAGAGAGTTTTCCAACAGGTTAGCTCAGTGTCCCCGCATGCACCCACCATTGCGGGTGATCATGCTGGATCGCCTGCGCGGCGTTGCGCGCATCGGCCTCGTTGCCGAAGATCGCAAAGCATGTCGCGCCGGAGCCCGACATCCGCGACAGCCTCGCGCTGGTGGCGCGCAGCGCAGCAAGCACTTCACC
>JBDTCP010000146.1:0-11453 GCA_039923555.1 Nitrobacter sp. | reverse complement strand
TGTCCCCGCCGGGACCGGTGATGTCGCCGGATGATCCGCGCTACGGCCGTCCCGCGGGTGCGCCTCCGGTTTATTCGGACCGCGGCATGCCGCAGAGACCGGTGATGTCGCCGGACGATCCTCGGTATGGCCAGCCTGGCCCCGCGCAGTATCCAATTCGTCCCCGCGAAGCGGTCGCTTTGACCGACGGTCTGGCCACCGGATCGATCCAGCCGCAGCCTCCCGCTCCGGTAGGTGCTGACGGCCGGCCGACAACGCTGTCGGCACTGCCGCCGGATGAGCAGCCCGAAGCCGACCAGGGCGGCGAAAAGCAGCTGGCGCCGAGACTGCGCCGTCAGGAAGTCACCTTCGTAACCAAGGAGCCGGCGGGCACCCTCGTTGTCGATACGCCGAACACGTATCTGTATTATATTCTCGGCAACAATCGCGCGATCCGCTACGGCGTGCGCGTCGGCCGCGACGGTTTCACCTGGACCGGCGTCCAGAAGATCAGCCGCAAGGCCGAATGGCCGGATTGGCATCCGCCGACGGAAATGATCGAACGCCAACCTTACCTGCCGCGCTTCATGGCCGGTGGTCCCGGCAATCCACTTGGCGCCCGCGCCATGTATCTCGGCTCGACCGTCTATCGCATTCACGGTACCAACCAGCCGTCGACCATTGGCAAGTTCGTGTCGTCGGGCTGCATCGGCATGCTCAACGAAGATGTGTCGGATCTGTTTGATCGCGTGAAGGTTGGGACGCGCGTCGTTGTGTTGCCGGGCGGTGCGCCGCACACGGATACGACGGCCTCGGCACAGCCGGCCCCCGGATCGAACGCAATGCCGCCGCAACAGCCGCAGACCGCGAGCCTGCCGGGAGCCCAGCCGACCGCGGTCGCGCCGCTGCCGGCACCGGTAACCATCCGCTAGTTGCGACGCTTCAATGTCTGGTCGCCTCCGCGAACGCGGGGGCCTATAATCCCCGACGTTTACTGTTTCCGAACGCGTCACTTCGCTGTCAAAACGATGGCCGCGTCGTAGGTTTCGCGTTCGCTGGGACGACCCCGAATGCGTGGCGATTTTCTTGGAATAGCTAAGGTCATGGTCGCGCGCATTATTCGTCGCGCCAGCGCCGGGCGGCGCGGTCAACTCAGCGGGAACGCGCGGCCGGTTGCTGATCGTGCTTGGCGTGCCAGGCGGGTCCCGGTCCGCGCATGTAATGCAGTTCCGGCCGGTAGGGGTTGAATGCGGTGGCGATAAAGTCGCGCCAGAAGACGCGAATGTCGTGGAGTGGGCCGGACCGATGATCCTGTCTTTCGGCTTGGTTGGAAGCCGACGCCGATATTCTGGTCGCCATGGCTGGTCTGCCGTGTTGGTTGCGGCCTTCCTCCTGGAAGGCCCTGCGCTGGTCTCATCAGTTTTAGTGCGATTCAATTAAAAAGCGGTTCGAATGGGAGAAGGCGGAATGTTCCTTTCGTCAACCTTTCCGACTGGTTAAGGCAGGTTGCCCTTTCGCCCGCGCGCCGCTACATCAGCGGCAGCAAATTTCCCAAAATTAACGGCTTTCAGGAACCACGATGGCGCGCCAGTTCGTCTACTTCATGCAGGGCTTGTCGAAAACCTATCCGCCGAACCGGAAGGTGCTCGATAACGTCCATCTGTCGTTCTATCCGGACGCCAAGATCGGCGTGCTCGGCGTCAACGGCTCCGGCAAATCGACGCTGCTGAAAATCATGGCGGGGCTCGACAAGGAGTACAGCGGCGAAGCGTGGGTCGCCGAAGGCGCGCGCGTCGGCTATCTCGAGCAGGAGCCGCAGCTCGACGCTGCCCTGACGGTTCGTGAGAACGTAATGCTCGGCGTCGCCAAGCAGAAGGCGATCCTCGACCGTTACAACGAACTGGCGATGAACTATTCCGACGAGACCGCCGACGAGATGACCAAGCTGCAGGACGAGATCGAGGCCGCCGGCCTGTGGGATCTCGACAGCAAGGTCGATCAGGCCATGGACGCGCTGCGCTGCCCGCCGGACGACTCTGACGTCACAAAACTGTCGGGCGGCGAACGCCGCCGCGTCGCGTTGTGTAAATTGCTGCTCGATCAGCCTGAGCTGCTGCTGCTGGACGAACCGACCAACCATCTCGATGCCGAGTCGGTGTCATGGCTCGAAGGACACCTGCGCAATTATCCCGGCGCCATCCTGATCGTGACCCACGACCGCTACTTCCTCGACAACGTCACCAGCTGGATTCTCGAACTCGACCGCGGCAAGGGCATTCCCTACGAGGGCAACTACTCGGCGTGGTTGGTACAGAAGCAAAAGCGCCTCGCTCAGGAAGGCCGCGAGGATGTCGCGCACCAGAAGACACTGGAGCGTGAGCAGGAGTGGATCGCCTCGTCGCCGAAAGCGCGTCAGGCCAAATCCAAGGCGCGCTACCAGCGCTATGAAGATCTGCTCAAGCAGGCTGCCGACAAGCAGACCCAGACCGCGCAGATCACCATTCCCGTCGCGGAACGTCTCGGCCAGAACGTGGTGGATTTCGAGAGCCTGAGCAAAGGTTTTGGCGACCGCGAACTGATTGATGATCTCACCTTCAAGCTGCCGCCCGGCGGCATCGTCGGCGTGATCGGCCCCAACGGCGCCGGCAAGACCACGCTGTTCCGGATGATCACGAAGCAGGAAGAGCCGGACAAGGGCACAATCACGGTCGGCGAGAGCGTGCATCTCGGTTACGTCGACCAGTCGCGCGACAGCCTCGACGCGAAGAAGAATGTTTGGGAGGAAATCTCCGGCGGCAACGAGCAGATCCTGCTCGGCAAGCGCGAGGTGAATTCGCGCGGCTACTGCTCGTCATTCAATTTCAAGGGCGCGGATCAGCAGAAGAAGGTCGGCGCGCTGTCAGGCGGCGAGCGCAACCGCGTGCATCTTGCAAAAATGCTGAAGTCCGGCGCTAACGTGCTGCTGCTCGACGAGCCGACCAACGATCTCGACGTCGATACGCTGCGCGCGCTGGAAGAGGCGCTGGAAGATTTCGCCGGCTGCGCCGTCATCATCAGCCACGACCGCTGGTTCCTCGACCGCATCGCGACGCACATCCTGGCCTTCGAAGGCGACAGCCACGTCGAATGGTTCGAGGGCAACTTCCAGGACTACGAGAAGGACAAGATGCGCCGGCTGGGCCAGGACAGCATCATCCCGCACCGGGTGAAGTACAAGAAGCTGACGCGGTGATCGCAGAAGCCAGCAGCGTATGAGGATGATCCGCGGAGCGGTTTAAGGCCGCGATCGAGCCGGGTGCGATCTTTCCACGGCCCGCCGGTACCTCTTGCGGAACAAGAACGATCGGCATTATCCGCGCCTCAGGGAACCAACGCGGCTGCCTGTCATTGTCAAAGCTGCGCCCAAAGAGCGGGCGGCAAATGGGAGGGTGATGTGGCGGTGGACGGAGCCGGTCGGTCTGGAGTGACCGGTACAACTATCACGCCGGCAATTATCACGCCCGCGGCATCGTCGGCCATCATCGCTGCGCTCATCATCGGCGCTCTGTTCGTGGGCCGGGAGATTTTCGTCCCCATCGCGCTCGCCATTCTTATGAGTTTCGTTCTTGCACCGGCTGTCGGGTTGCTCGAACGATGGCGGTTTCCCCGCGCGGTCAGCCTGCTCGTCGTCGTCATGATTGCGTTCATCGCGATTTTTGCGCTCGGGAGTCTTGTCGCCTCGCAGGTCGGACAACTCGCGGAGAGCTTGCCTGGCTACCAGCGGACTATGAAGACGAAGATCGACTCGCTGCGCAGTGTCGCGACAGTCGGGCCGCTTGAACGCGCCGCCGACGTTTTGCAAAACCTCGGCAAGGAAATCAGCAAGCCGCAGAATCGGAGCGAGCCGGCTGCCGCCACGCCCACGGTTGAAGAAACCAAGCCCATTCCGGTGGAAGTGCGGACGCCTCCGCCGACCGCACTGGAGAATATTTCCGCCCTGATCAGTCCGCTGCTTCACCCGCTCGCCACCATCGGCGTGGTGCTCGTCTTTGTCGTCTTCATCCTTTTTCAGCGTGAGGATTTGCGTAACCGGGTGATCAAGCTCGCGGGATCGCATGACCTGCAGGCGACGACGGCAGCGCTGGACGATGCCGGTGGCCGCCTCAGCCGCCTTTTTCTGACGCAGATCGCGGTGAACGCAGCATTTGGACTCGTCATCGGGACGGGGCTTTGGCTGATCGGCGTCCCCAGCCCGATCCTGTGGGGAATCATGGCCGCGATCCTGCGGTTTGTGCCGTATATCGGCATCTTCATCGCCGCCTTTTTTCCATTGGCGCTGGCGGTTGCCGTCGATCCCGCCTGGTCGATGTTGATCTGGACCGCCGCACTGATCATTGTCACCGAACTCGTGGTTGGGAGTGCGATCGAGCCGTTGCTGTACAGCCATAGCAGCGGACTGTCGCCGGTGGCGGTGGTTGCCTGCGCGACATTCTGGACGGCCTTGTGGGGGCCGATCGGGTTGGTGCTAGCGACGCCGCTGACAATTTGTCTCGTCGTGCTCGGGCGCCACGTCGAACGTCTCAAGTTCCTCGACATCCTTCTGGGCGACCGTCCCGCGCTCTCGCCGCCGGAAATATTTTATCAGCGTATGCTCGCGAACGATCCCGCTGAAGCCATCGACAAGGCCGAGGCGTTTCTCAAGGAAAGGTCGCTGTCCGAATACTATGAGGAGGTCGCTCTCCGGGGTCTGAGACTTGCGCAGAACGATCTGAAGCGGGAATTGCTCGCTCCCTCACGCCTGGCAGAAATTCGCGACAGCGTCGCCGAGGTTATTGAGGGATTGGCCGATACGCAGGACGTCACGCCGCCAGGGAACGCTACGCAGGATGCGGAAGCCGAAGCCGCGGTGGAAGAAGCCGAAGACCTGGCCCGGTTCGTCCCGATGCCGGACCTGCCGTTTGTGATCAAGGAGGGGTTGCCTCCCGCCTGGCAGGCCGAGCATCCTGTTCTTTGCGTCGCAGAACGTAGCGATCTCGACGAGGCTGCGGCGCTGATCCTCGCCCAGATTCTGTCGAAGCACGGCCTAGGGGCGCGGGTCGCGAAGGTCGAAGAGACCTCGACAAGCGGCATCTTTCGTCTCGACGGCGCGGGCGTCGCGCTCGTGTGCGTATCCATGCTGGACGATAGCAGCCCCGCTCATACCCGCTATCTCGTGCGAAAGCTGCGCCGCAGGCTGCCGCGGGCCATCATTCTCGTCTGTTACTGGACGGGGACGAATCCAACTTTGACCCATGATGCCGTGAAGGCGGATGCGCTGGCCGGGAATCTCGGTGAAGCCGCCGCCTATTGTCTTGCCGCGGCGCAGCCGCCGCAGGAGAGGACTAAACCGGTCTCGTTGACGCCGGCTCCGGGCTCTGCAACGAGCCGCGTCGCCGACGCTCGTTGATCGGCTGGTCGGACAAGGATGCCTGTCACGTCTTGATAAGTGCTTGGCCTGACGCGATCCGATCTGCTTCCGCAGCATGGCGATCGACGATTGACTTGGACGGCGGCCCTTGTTTGGTGTCGAGGACTTGAGAGTGCGGAGAAGATGAATGGCCGACTGGAGCGCCGACCAATACCTGAAGTTTGAGGATGAGCGCACTCAGCCGTCACGCGATCTCTTGGCCCGGATACCGCTGAGCGCGCCGCGCAAGGCCGTCGATATTGGCTGCGGTCCCGGAAATTCGACGGAGCTGCTGGTGCAACGATGGCCGCAGGCCGAGATCATCGGCATCGACACGTCCGCCGACATGCTGCGGCAGGCGCGTGAGCGGCTGCCGGCGCAGACCTTCATCGAAGCCAATGTCGCGCAATGGGTTCCGCCGGCCGACACCGACGTGCTATTCGCTAATGCGACCTTCCAGTGGGTGCCGGAGCATCTGCGCCATCTGCAGCGGCTGCTCGGCACGCTGCCGTCAGGCGGTGTGCTGGCGATCCAGATGCCCGACAACCTCGATGAACCCAGCCATGTGATGATGCGCGAAGTAGCTCATGCGGGACCGTGGCGGCAAACGCTGGGGGACACCGCCCGCCTTCGCGACCTGCTGCCAAAGCCGGGTGCCTATTACGACGCGCTGCGGCCACTGAGCACGCGGGTCGAGATCTGGCACACCATCTATAATCACGTGCTCGACGATGCGGCGGCGATTGTCGAATGGGTCAAGGGTACGGGGCTGCGGCCGTTCGTTGATCCGCTCGAGCCCACCGAAAGAAAAGAGTTCTTGCGCGAATACACGGCGCGCATCGCTGCCGCCTATCTGCCGCAGGCGGACGGGAAGGTGCTGCTGCGTTTCCCGCGCCTTTTCGTCGTGGCGGTGCGCAATTGATGCGCCGCGCGGCAGATTGGCGCGTGGCGCTTGTCTATCTGGGAGGCCTGTCTCTCTGGCTTGCCGCGCTGTTGACGCCCGTCCATGCGGCCGATGCCAATTTCACGCATTTCATCGCCTCGCTCTGGCCCGAGGCGCAGAAGGCCGGCGTCTCGCGCGTGACCTTTGACGCCGTGACGGCGGGACTAGAGCCCGATTACAAACTGCCCGACCTGATGCTCCCCGGACGGCCCGCGACCGGCGCGCCGTCGCAGGCGGAATTCGTTCAGGTGCCTGCAGATTACATCAAGGAGAACAGTATCGCGCGGCTGGCGACCGAAGGGCAGCGGCTGATGCAGAAATACGGGTCGACGCTGAATGCGATCGAAAAGCGTTTCGGCGTACCCGCGCCCATCATTCTTGCGATCTGGGGCCGCGAAACCGATTACGGCCGCTACGCGCTGCCTTACGATGCGATGCGCGTGCTGGCGACGCAGGCTTATGTCGGCCGCCGCAAGGACCAGTACCGCACCGAGTTCATCGATGGATTGGTGCTGCTGCAGCGCGGAGACGTCTCGCGCAAGAATTTCCGCGCGTCGTGGGGCGGTGCCACCGGTCTCACACAATTCCTGCCGTCGGAACTTGCCAAGCATGGCGTCGATTTCGATGACGACGGCCGCGTCGATATCTGGACCTCGGTGCCGGATGCGCTGGCATCAGCCGCGCAACAGCTCGTCAACAAAGGTTGGCAGCCGGGGTTGCGCTGGGCCTATGAGGTGCGCGCGCCGGCGAACGCCGACTGCACGCAGGGCCTTCCCGAGGTGACGAAGCCGATCGGCGAATGGCTGCGCGAAGGATTCTTGCCGGTGCGCGGACAAAAATTGACCGCCGCCGAGCTGGCACAGCCGGCGTCGCTGCTGCAACCTGAAGGCATCTATGGCCCGTCGTTCCTGACCACAAAGAATTACTTCGTCATCAAGGAATACAATTTCTCCGACCTCTATGTGCTGTTCGTCGGCCATCTCGCCGACCGCATGACCGGTCCGCTGCCGTTTGCGACTCCGTGGTCGGCATCGACGCAGTTGCGCAGCCGCGATGTCGAGGCGATGCAGCGCCATCTGACGCGGATCGGCCTGTACAAGGACAAGATCGACGGCAAGGCGGGAATGCTGACGCGTGCAGCGCTCGGCGCTTACCAGAAGTCGGCCGGTCTTAAAGTGGATTGCTGGCCCAGCGATGCAGTGCTGCGAGTGATGAACGCGGCGCGTTAGATGTTTTCAAATCAAGTGGAGTCCGGTCGCATGCGTCACGCGTCACGATGACGCTTTTGGCCAGACGCGGCGCGACCATACTCGGCAAGCACTGAAAACATGCAACTGCGCGTATCGTCGCGCCGGTTCATCTCGATTGGTGTGCAATGATCGGATAGAATGACCGGACATTCGTTGTTCGAGATCATTGATGTCCTTGACGCCAAAAACTCCATTACCCCCGAAGCAGGCCGCCGTCGCGTTGCGACCCCTGCCTATGCTGATCTTCTCGTCGCGCTGGCTGCAACTGCCGCTCTACATCGGACTGATCCTCGCTCAGGGCGTCTATGTCGTTCTCTTTCTGAAGGAGTTGTGGCACCTCATCGCGCACTCCTTTGATTTCACCGAGCAGCAGATCATGCTGGTGGTGCTGGGTCTGATCGACGTGGTGATGATTTCGAACCTGCTGGTGATGGTTATCGTCGGCGGTTACGAGACGTTCGTGTCGCGGCTCAATCTAGAAGATCATCCCGACAAGCCGGAGTGGCTCAGCCATGTCAACGCCAGCGTCCTCAAGATCAAGCTCGCGATGGCAATCATCGGCATCTCGTCGATCCATCTGCTGCGGACCTTCATCGAGGCCGGAAATCTGGGCAGCACGGAGCGCGCCACCACCTACACCGAGAGCGGCGTGATGTGGCAGACCATCATCCACAGCGTATTCATACTTTCGGCGATCGGCATCGCCTATGTCGACCGGATCTCAAGCGAGTCATTGAATTCGCCGCAGGCTAACGTGAAGCATTGATGCCGGTGCCGGGCCGGGATGCCTTGCGGCGCGATGATCGTAACGTCGCCAAAAGAAAAACCCGGCTTAAGGCCGGGTTTTCCAGTTCAGATCGTAAGCAGGTTCGGATCAGTCGCAAACCCGAGTGCGGCGGAAGCGCCAGTTGTATCCGTCCCAGAACTTCTCGCGCACCACGTGACAGGGCGGCTCTTCGACGACGTAAGCCGGGCCCGGTTCGGCGTAGGCCGGACGGCTGTTGGCAATCGCGCCGCCGATGATGGCGCCGCCCACCAGGCCGCCGAGAACGCCGGCTGCCACCGCGCCATCGCGGGCCTCGGCCTGCGGAGCCGCCGCTATTGAACCAGCCGCAACCGTCGCGGCCGCGAGGAGGGCGAAAACTGTCTTCTTCATCTTGAGGTCTCTCCTGAAGGGTAGCGCCACGGTCGGGCGCCGGGTTTAGGGCTGCCGTCGTCAAGCCGGCTATCTCACCTGGAGCGCCCAACATCAACCTGACGTAAACGTTGGTAAGTCACTTGCCTGAAAAAACGGCTTTTTCAGGCCGTCGCGCATAGCGCTCCGGAAAACACCGACAGTATAATCCGGAGGCTGATTCGTGAAATCGGTTTCGCGGCCGGATCAGCCGCATACCCGGGCGCGCCGAACTCTCCAGCCATAGCCATCCCAGAAGCGCTGGCGCTGCCAGTAGCAGTCGGGCGCCGCGACATAGGCCGGACCGCCATAATAGCCGTAGCCGGGTCCGTAGTACCGAGGCCCGTAGCCTGGTCCGTAATAATAGCCCGGGCCTGCCAGTGCGCCGCCGAGGATGGCGCCGCCAATCAATCCACCGGCGATGCCGGCCGCGACACCTCCGCCACGCGCTTCGGCGACTTGGGGCGCAGCCACGGCTGTGACCAAGGCTACAGTCGCCAATGCCATCAATGTTCTCTTCATGGCTTCACCTTCCTCCTGCATCTGTCGACAGCAACATAACGGCCTGTCGATTGAAAGATTTTCACATCCGGTTTGAACGATCAATGAACGGAAAGGCTCAATCCGGCCATGATCCGGGGCCCGACATGAAGTTTTGGTGATGGGTTTCAGGATGTTACAGCGGCCACGAGACATCGGCGGCTGGCGGCCGCAAGCGGTCCGCTCAGGACTTTGTGCAGTTTGGAATTGCTTGAAAGAGGCGGTTTTCCCTTTGCGTTTCGCGAGACGGTCAAACAATATCCGCCCGTAAGCGTATCGCAATCGGGTTCCGTTTTCATGATCGTTTGTTCCTGTAACGTATTGACCGATCACGACGTCCGCTCTGCCGTGACCGCAACAGATGACCTGCCGCGTTCGGCCAAGCAGGTTTATGGATGCCTCGGATGCAGTGCGGAATGCGGGCGATGCGCCCGGACCATCAAGACGATCATCACGGAAGCGCTCGGCGCCTGTGCCCGGGAATGTTGTGCCGGGTGTCCTCATTCCGAAATGCACGCGAAGGTCGAGCCGATTCAGGCTGAAATCACGGTCTGATCGCCGATTTGGCGCTATTCCCAATCCTCATCATCGATCGACGTTGGTGGATGGCTGCGCCTTCATTCACGGGGGTTGTCGCGACGTCGAATCTGATTTAGAAGTATTCTAAATTGAATGGACGGGCGCAAATGGCCTGCCCTGCGATCCATCAAAGCATAAAGACAGGAGCGGTTCCATGAAGGGCGATCCCAAGGTTGTCGAGTTCCTGAACAAGGCGCTCCGCCACGAACTGACCGCGGTGAACCAGTATTGGCTGCATTACCGGCTGCTGGACAACTGGGGCCTCAAGGAGTTGGCCAAGAAATGGCGCGCGGAATCCATCGAGGAGATGCAGCACGCCGACAAGCTGATCGACCGCATCATATTCCTTGACGGCTTTCCGAACATGCAGGTGCTCGATCCCCTGCACATCGGTCAGAACGTCAGCGAGGTGTTGGACTGCGATCTCAAGGCGGAATATTCGGCGCGTGCGCTCTACGAGAAGGCGGCGACCCATTGCCACGCGGCCAAGGACTACGTCACCCGCGACATCTTCGAGAGCCTGATGAAGGACGAGGAAAGTCATATCGACTTCCTCGAAACCCAGATCGATGTCGTCAAGAAAATCGGCGTCGAGTTGTACTCGCAGAAGTATCTCGGCGAAATGGATCACGACTGACCGCGAAATTCCGTCCCCTGAAAGCCGGTGCTGTTGCGCGCCGGCTTTTTTGTGCCTTGCTCAGGCGGCCTGGTCGCGCTTCACCGCCCACAGCGCGAAGGCATAGGCGAGCGCGACCTCGTCGAGCCGGTCGAAGCGGCCGGATGCGCCGCCGTGTCCCGCGCCCATGTTGGTCCGCAGCAGCACGGGGCCGCCCGACGTCATGGTGGCGCGCAGGCGCGCGATCCATTTGGCCGGCTCCCAATAGGTGACGCGCGGATCGGTCAGCCCGCCCATGGCGAGGATCGCCGGATAGTCCTTCGCGGCAACGTTCTCGTAGGGCGAGTAGGACAGGATGGTGCGAAAATCCTTCTCAGTCGTGATTGGGTTGCCCCACTCCGGCCATTCCGGCGGCGTCAGTGGCAGCGTGTCGTCGAGCATGGTGTTGAGCACGTCGACGAACGGCACCTCCGCGACGACGCCGGCGAACAGTTCGCCGGCGCGGTTGGCGACCGCGCCCATCAGCATGCCCCCCGCGCTGCCGCCGTGGCCGACGATGCTCTTCGCAGACGTATAATTCGCCGCGATCAGCGCGCGACCACAGGCGGCGAAATCGTCGAAGCTGTTGGTTTTCTTCTCGCGCTTACCGTCAAGATACCAGCCCCAGCCTTTATCTGCGCCGCCGCGGATGTGCGCGATGGCGTAAACGAAGCCGCGATCGACCAGCGACAGGCGGTTGGCCGAGAAGGAGGCGGGCATCGACATGCCGTAGGAGCCGTAGCCGTAGAGCAGCAGCGGCGCCCCGCCGTCGGGCACGAAGTCGCGGCGGTGCAGGATCGATACCGGCACCTCCGCGCCGTCGTGGCTCCGGGCCACGATGCGCGTCGTGACGTAGGCAGCGGGGTCGTGGCCCGACGGGATCTGCTGGCGCTTGCGCAGGGTCCTCT
>JBDTCP010000145.1:0-3930 GCA_039923555.1 Nitrobacter sp. | reverse complement strand
CGGGCTTCACCAACCTGTCGCGCGATCACATGGATTATCACCCGACCGTCGCGCACTATCTCGATGCAAAACTGCGGCTGTTTCGCGATCTGGTCGAGCCGGATGGGGTTGCGGTGATTTCCGCCGATCATGACTGTTCGGGCGCGGTGATCGAGGCCGCGGCGGCGCGTAATCTTCCGGTGATGAGCGTCGGCCGCCGTGGCGACGGCGTGCATATCGGCATCCGTCTGGTCGATACGGCTATCGAGGGCTTTGCGCAACGGCTCACGCTTGAACACGCCGGACGCCGGCATCTGCTGCGTCTGCCGCTGGTCGGCGAATTCCAGATCGAGAACGCACTGGTGTCGGCAGGGCTCGCCATCGGTACCGGCGGCGGTGCGGAAGCGGTGTTTACGGCGCTCGAGCATCTCGAAGGCGCCAAAGGACGGCTCGAACTGGTCGGCGAACGCAACGGCGCGCCGGTCTTCGTCGATTACGCCCACAAGCCGGACGCGCTGGCGAAAGCGCTGCAGGCGCTGCGGCCCTATGCGAAGCGCAAGCTCGTGGTGGTGTTCGGCGCAGGCGGCGACCGCGATGCCGGCAAGCGGCCACTGATGGGCCAGATCGCCGCCGACAACGCGGATGCGGTCATTGTCACGGACGACAATCCGCGCAGCGAAAATCCGGCCGCCATTCGTTCGGCCATTCTGGCGGCGGCGAAAGGCGCGCGCGAGGTCGGCGATCGCGCCGAGGCGATCCGTACCGCAGTCGCGGATTTGGGGCCGGGCGACGTATTGCTGATCGCCGGCAAGGGTCACGAGACCGGGCAGATCGTCGGCGATCACGTGCTGCCGTTCAGCGATCACCAGGCTGCGGCGGCGGCGTTGGCATCGATACAATGATGGCTGAAACGTCGGAATCAAGCATGAGCATCGCATGAGCACCCAGCCGCTCTGGACTTTGGACGCGATGGTTGCGGCGATGCGCGCCGAAAGACGCGGCGCGTTGCCAGCGACGATCACCGGCATCTCCATCGACAGCCGCACCATCGCGCCCGGCGAGGCCTATTTCGCGATCAAGGGCGACCTGCATGACGGCCACGCTTTCGTCGACGCTGCCCTGAAGGCCGGCGCTGCGTTCGCGGTGGTCGAAGCCGCGCAGCGCGACAAGTTCGCCGCAGATGCGCCGTTGCTGATCATCGACGACGTGCTTGCGGGCTTGCGCCATCTGGCGCGGGCCTCGCGCGCACGTCTGACCGCGCAGGTCATCGCGGTGACCGGCTCGGTCGGCAAGACCTCGACCAAGGAGGCGCTGCGCAATGTTTTCGGGGCACAGGGCAAGACCCATGCCTCGGTGGCTTCATTCAACAATCACTGGGGCGTGCCGCTATCGCTGGCGCGGTGCCCGGCCGATACGCGTTTCGCGATCTTCGAGATCGGGATGAATCACGCGGGCGAAATCGCGCCGTTGGTGAAGATGGTGCGGCCGCATGTCGCGATCATCACCACGGTGGAGCCGGTGCATCTGGAATTCTTCTCCGGCGTCGAGGCGATCGCCGACGCCAAGGCGGAAATTTTTGAAGCCGTCGAACCGAACGGCGCCGTCGTGCTCAATCGCGACAATCCGCAGTTCGCGCGGCTGCAGAACCGCGCCAGGAAGCTTGGCATTGCGCGGATTATCTCCTTCGGCGCGGACGACAAGGCTGACGCACGTCTGCTGGATCTGGCGCTGCATCCGGCGTGCTCTGCCGTGCATGCCAGAATCCTCGATCATGATATCACCTACAAACTCGCTATGCCCGGCCGTCACATGGCGATGAATTCGCTGGCGGTGCTGGCGGCCGCGTCGCTGGCCGGCGCCGATCTCGCGCTTGCGGGTCTCGCGCTGTCGCAGGCGCAACCGGCCGCGGGACGCGGCGTACGCCAGGTCCTGATGGTGTCGAGCGGTGAGGCGACCCTGATCGACGAGAGCTACAACGCCAACCCCGCTTCGATGGTGGCGGCGCTGAATGTGCTGGGCCAGTCGAAGGTCGGCGCAAAGGGCCGCCGCATCGCCGTGCTCGGTGACATGCTGGAACTCGGTCCCACGTCAGCGGAACTGCATCGCGGGCTGATCGAGGCGGTCAATGCCAATGGCATAGACATGATATTTTGCTGCGGCCCCCTGATGCGTAATCTGTGGGACGCGCTTTCCTCCGGCAAGCGGGGCGGCTATGCAGAGGGATCGGCCGCGCTCGAATCGCAGGTGGTGGCGGCGGTTCGCGCCAGCGACGTCATCATGGTCAAGGGTTCGCTCGGCTCGCGGATGAAAGTGATTGTGACAGCGCTTGAAAAACGATTTCCCGGCAACGCCGCGCATGACGAAGCCGCGGTCTAGTGTGGTGGTTCAGAAGTTCGCTTCATTGTCTAGGCGAGTCCGTCAAGTGAACTTTCTGAACCCAAACCACACTAGAATTATAGGTTGCTAGTGTCCCTTTGATTCTGAAGTTCGCATCAAAGGTTGCTGCAAGGATATGCGAACTTCGGAATCGGGACACTAGGGTTTCATGAAATGTTTTACTGGCTCATCGATCTCTCCAACACAGTTCCGGGTCTCGGCATTTTCAAGCCGCTTCTGAATGTTTTCCGCTACATCACCTTCCGCACCGGCGGCGCGATGGTAACGGCCGCGTTGTTCGTGTTCCTGTTCGGTCCCTGGATCATCGACAATCTTCGCCTGCGCCAAGGCAAGGGACAGCCGATCCGCACCGACGGGCCGCAGTCGCACCTCGTCAGCAAGAAGGGCACGCCGACCATGGGCGGCCTGATGATCCTATCGGGCCTCGTTGTGTCGACCCTGCTGTGGGCCAACCCGCTTAATCCCTATGTCTGGATCGTGCTGGCGGTGACGCTCGGCTTCGGCTTCGTCGGATTCTATGACGACTATCTCAAGGTGACCAAGCAGACGCATAACGGCTTTTCCGGAAAAACCCGGATCGCGATCGAAACGGTGATCGCGGCGGTTGCGTGCTACGCGCTGATCCGCCTTGGCCGCGAGCCGTTCTCGACGGCGCTGGTGATCCCGTTCTTCAAGGACGTGGTATTGAACCTCGGCTGGTTCTTCCTCGTCTTCGGTGCCTTCATCATCGTCGGCGCCGGCAACGCGGTGAACCTCACCGACGGCCTCGACGGCCTCGCCATCGTGCCGGTCATGATCGCGTCCGCGAGCTTCGCCATGATCGCGTATCTTGCGGGCAACGCGGTATTCGCAGACTACCTCCAGATCAATTACATCGCCGGCACCGGCGAACTGGCGGTGCTGTGCGGGGCGGTGCTTGGCGCGGGCCTCGGCTTCCTCTGGTTCAACGCGCCGCCGGCTTCGATTTTCATGGGCGATACGGGATCGCTCGCGCTGGGCGGTATGCTCGGCTCGATCGCGGTCGCGGTGAAGCACGAGATCGTGCTGGCTGTGATCGGCGGCCTGTTCGTGCTCGAGGCGGTGTCAGTGATCGTGCAGGTAGCCTCGTTCAAGCTGACAGGCAAACGCATCTTCAAGATGGCGCCGATCCATCATCATTTCGAACAGCTCGGCTGGACCGAGCCGCAGATCGTGATCCGGTTCTGGATCATCTCGGTGATGCTGGCGCTTGTGGGCCTCTCCACGCTGAAGCTGCGGTGACAGGCATGGCGGGTCTGCGGCTGCATGTTCGTCATTCCGGAAGTTGCGCAGCAGCTATCCGGAATCTCGAGATTCCGGGTTCGCGCTTCGCGCGCCCCGGAATGACCGGTCTTTATAAATGATCCCCGTTACTTCCTTCGCCGGAAAAACCGTCGCGGTGTTCGGTCTCGGCGGCTCTGGCCTTGCAAGCTGCCATGCGCTGAAGGCCGGCGGCGCCGAAGTCATTGCGAGCGACGACAACGCCGAGAATCTCGCCAAGGCGGCGCAGGCCGGCTTCATTACCGCCGATCTGCG
>JBDTCP010000144.1:0-15632 GCA_039923555.1 Nitrobacter sp. | reverse complement strand
CGAGGTAGCGCCGCCAGTA
Organism: Nitrobacter sp.; assembly: GCA_039923555.1. Taxonomy (GTDB): domain Bacteria; phylum Pseudomonadota; class Alphaproteobacteria; order Rhizobiales; family Xanthobacteraceae; genus Nitrobacter. The sequence goes on along the minus strand of JBDTCP010000144.1, from coordinate 15,613 downwards.
GACTATGCCCTGTTCGGTGACCAGGCGGCGGATCAGGACGGCCGCGCCATAGGGATCGTCGGTAATTTTCTTGGGAAGTTCGGTCATCCGCGTTCCATTGACGCCGTGCGGCGATTATCGCCCGCGCGTCAGGGTTGTTGCGAAAGCACCCGACTCAATGCCCGCAATAGCGGGTTTTTTCAAGCCCAAACCGGGTTTTTGCCCGGTTTGTCAGGCTGATGCCGCGAACGCGCCGGTGGCGTGACGCTGCGCCAGTTTCTCTTCCCACGCCAGCGCATGCGCGGCGATGATTGCGAGGTCGTCGTATTGCGGCGTCCAGTCAAGCGCTGCGCGAATCCGGCCGGTGTCGGCGATCATGGTCATGATGTCGCCTTGGCGGCGGTCGGAATACTGAACCGCGAAGCTGCGGCCGCAGACCCGGCGGACTGCTTCGATTGTTTCCAGAACCGAGTAGCCGCGTCCATATCCGCAATTCAGCGTCGTCGAATGTCCGCCGCTCCGCAGGTATGCCAGCGCGGCACGATGCGCCTGCGCGAGATCGGTGACATGGATGAAATCACGGATGCAACTTCCGTCCGGCGTCGGGTAGTCCGTGCCGAACACGTCGATCTTGGCGCGCTGCCCGGTTGCGGCTTCGACCGCGATTTTCAACAGATGCGTGGCGCCCGCGGTCGACAGGCCGATCCGCGCGTACGGGTCGGCGCCCGCGACGTTGAAATAGCGCAGCACGACGTAGCTCATGCCATGCGCGGTCGCGACATCATGCAGCATGATTTCGGTCATCAGTTTCGATGATCCGTATGGCGACAGAGGCCGGGTCGGCGCGTCTTCCGGGACCGGAATCCGATCTGGGTTGCCGTAAACGGCGGCAGTCGATGAAAAGATGAAGCGGTTGACGCCGCATTTGACGGCTGCATTGAGCAGGCTGCGCGTCGTCATGGTGTTGTTGCGGTAATAGGCAAGCGGATCGCGCATCGACTCCGGCACCACGACGGAGCCGGCGAAATGAATGATGCTTTCGACGCCGTGCTGGACGATGACGTTTTCGACGAGATTTTCGTCTCCCGCGTCGCCGATGAACAGCGGCACGTCGTCCGGCAGCGCCGACGAGAAGCCAGTGGAGAGATTGTCAATCACAACAACCTTTTCGCCGGCCTCAGCCAGCGCGAGAACCATGTGACTGCCGATATATCCGGCGCCACCGGTAACGAGCACGGTCATATTTGTTCCTCTGTGCGAGGGTTCGCGGCGGGCTCGCCCGCGGTTACCGAAATCTCGCATAAAACGGTGGAATGGCGGTATAGCAAGCCGTGGATCGGTCCGATTTTCCACCCTTCGACCGGAGGAATCGACATTATGGTTGCCAAACTGTAACCAGTTCTTTTCTCATTCCGAACTTCGGCACAGATGAATCAGGTTTTGTTTATCAAGACGTCATCCCTCGGCGACGTCGTGCATCAAATGCCCGCAATGACGGATGCGCGGCGCCATTTACCAGACGCAAGGTTGGTATGGGTTGTCGAACAGGTGTTTGCACCGCTGGCGCGTCTTCACCCTGGTGTCGATCAGGTTATTGAGGTTGCGACGCGCCGCTGGCGTTCGCACCTGTTTCAGCGTGCGACGTGGAAAGAAGTCAGCGACAGCCTCAGGCAGATCAAGTTTGGCAAATACGACGCGATCGTAGATACTCAAGGTATCGTTCGCTCCGCGATCATCGCGTCCATGGCGCGGGGACCGAAGCACGGCTATGATACGCAAAGCATCCGCGAGCCCTTTGCTGCGCGCTTTTACGATATTCGTCATAACGTAGGGCGCGGTCAGCATCCGATCGCTCGCAACCGCCAACTGACAGCGCTTTCGCTGGGATATGACGTGCAAGGCGGCATAGACTACGGGCTTGATGGAACGACGTTGCGGAACAAAATCGCAAAGCCTTACGCGATGCTGCTGCATGCGACAGCGGATCGTCGCAAGGAATGGCCCGAAGACAACTGGATCCGCCTGGGACGCGAACTCGCGCGACGCGGCCACGATATCGTTCTGACGTGGGGAACCCGGTCTGAGCACGAGCGCAGTGAACGCATCGCCGCTGCTGTTCCTCGCGCGATCGTTCCGCAACGTCAGCCGCTCGACGCCGTCGCCAGATTGATTGCTGATGCCGAATTCGTTATCGGGGTCGATACCGGATTGCTCCATCTGGCGGCTGCGCTTGGCATTCCGCGAGTAGGAATGCTCGGCGCGGTGAAGCCAATGCCAGCCGCTCCCTTGGGAAATGGACCGATGACGACCGCCGGGTCGAAGGGGACGCCGCCGTCGGTCGATGCGGTTATCGCGGCATTTGAGGAGATGCAGCGGCAGGCATAGAAGTTTACGCTTCTCTCGCTTGAATTTCGAGGCATTGCTCAACAAACCGGTCGAGATCGCCACCCATAAATAAAAAGCCCGGAAGGTCGGAGGCTCTTGCCGCCTCAAGATCGGTGCTGCGATCGCCGATGACGAAGCTGCCTTCGCGTCGTACCGGCCAGTGCTGCATCAGATCCAGAATCATGCCTGCGCCGGGTTTGCGCCAGGGATGATCCTCGAGATACCCGTCGACCGTGCCATCGGGATGATGCGGGCAATATCTGATGTCATCGATGTGTGCGCCCTGCGCCGCCAATTCCGCGCGCATCCAGTCATGCAAAACGTTGACATCATCCACGCTGAAGAATCCGCGTGCGACGCCAGACTGATTAGTAAAGATGAAAACCAGATAACCGCCGTCGTTCAACCGTTTGATGGCTTTCGCGACATTCGGCATCCAGCGGATCCGCTCCTTTGTTCCCATGTAGCCGTCGTCGTGATTGATGACGCCGTCGCGATCCAGGAACGCGGCTGGCCTGGAAGCCGGAACGATATCGGCGCCGCTCACTTGACGCCGACCCCGTCGACCAGCGCGCGCTCGACGTTGTCGCAGATCGCATGGCCTGCCGTCAGGTGGATTTGCTGGATGACTGGAGTGTCGTCGCTTGGCGCAACAAAAAGATGGTCGCAGACGTCGTGCAGGCTCTTGCCCTTGAGGCCGGTGAAACCGACGGTGACGAGTCCGCGTTGACGCGCGACACCAAGCGCTGCCAGAATGTTCGGTGATCGACCCGAGGTGGACAGTGCCAGCAGCACATCGCCGGGCTGGCCAAGGCTCTCGACCTGTCGGGCAAAAATCTGCTCGAAGCCGTAGTCGTTGGAGATGGCGGTGAGGGCGGATGTGTCGGTCGTCAACGCAACTGCGGCGTAACCGGGGCGCTCCTTTTTGTAGCGCCCGATGATTTCCGAGGCGATGTGCTGGGCGTCGGCGGCACTCCCCCCATTGCCGATCAGAAGCACCTTATTTCCGGAACGAAGCGCATCGATGATGGCGAGAGCAATATGACTTGCAACCCTGAGCAGCGCTGCGTCATTGGCTGTGCGTTCAAGGGCTGTGAGCGATTGCTGAAAATGGGCCGCGATCGGGTTCTGGTTCAAGACGCACCTTATGTCATCGTGACGGGGCAGTGGTAATGAACGCGTCATACGCGCGCAAGTATGGCTGTATCAACGCGCCGCGCGGGTACGGGCCTTTGAGCGGGATGAGGAAAAGTGTGTAGCGGTTTTCCGCCCGCATCCCGCTCTAAAATATTGGAATCGATCACGTTCATGATCTGGATCGATCGATCCAAAATCATCGTGATCTAACCAGCAGGTTTTCCGCAATCGCTACCACATCGGCTGCCGGAATATCGTTCATGCAGCGATGGCCGTTCATGGTGCAGATCGGGCGGTGGCACGGTTGGCAAGGGACAATCGTTTTTGTCTGTATTGTCGCGGCAAGCCCGTTCAGGGGCGCCCAATGATAGGGACTGGTCGGTCCGAAAATTCCCATTGTGGGCGTTCCGATCGCTGCCGCGACGTGCAGCAGGCCGGAGTCATTCGAAATCGCAATAGTGGCCGCCGCCATCGCCAGAATACCGTTTCGCAAGTCGTTGCCTGTAAGATCCCGGACGCGCGACCCCCCGGTTGCCACGATTTCAGCAGCCATCGCTTTTTCGCCGGGACCGCCTGTTACCCAGACGTCAATTCCGCGCTCATTCAACATCCGGGCGGCTTCCGCATAATAGGTCCAGCGCTTGCCAGAGCCAACCGATCCCGGCGCCAATGCCACGACCGGCCCGGTGCCAAGTCCATGCGCTTGCCGCCAGCGATCGATTTCGTCGGCAGGCACCCTGAGTTGCGGCGCGGGCCATTCAGACGGCCGTTTCGCCCCGGCGGGAAGCGCCAGGGATGCCTTTTTGTCGATCATGCGAGGAAGGGCTCGCTCGCCCCAACGCCAGCGGTTGAGCAGCCCAAACCGCGCTTCACCGACAAATCCCACCCGTTCCGGGATGCCGGCCAGTGCGGGCGCAATGGCCGATTTCCAGGTACGGGGCATGACGAGGACTGTTCCATATCCCCGCGCGCGCAGTTGTCGGGCCAAACTCCACTGTTGCGTTAGCGCCAACCGGCTTCGGGGCAGATCCCAGACCACGCCGGCGCGCACGCCGGGCATATAATCGACCAGCGGGGCGCAGAGCGTTGTGACTAGCATATCCACCGGTCTATTTGGCCAGCGCTCCTTGAGTACCCGGACTACCGTGTGGCCGCGGACGAAGTCGCCGATCCACATGTAGGGAACAATCAGAATGGGCCGGGTATCGTCAGGATCGATGGCAATCTTCAGCTCGTTTTGTGAATCTGTTTTCATATCTTGATAGATGCGCGATCCGGCACAATGAAGGAACGATGACAGGAACTTCGGTATCCGCTCCTCCCTAAGAGGTAAAGTTGTCTCGCGCGATACTTTTGGCGGTCCCGATCTTCGCCAAGGCAGGCTATCAGGTTGCCTCGCAGGCGGGAGTGGGGCAAACCAGTGAAGTGAATTTGACATTCGCTACCAACTTTGCCGCAAACCCGGCAAGCGAATGTCAAATTCAAAACTCCACTGGAAAACTTATAGTTGCTAGTGGTCCTTTGATTCTGACATTTGCAAGAACGTCTGCCGCACCGGAATGCAAATGTTAGAATCGAACCACTAAGAGCCGCACATCCATGACGGGGACATCATGCTGCTGGTAACCGGGGGCGCCGGTTTTATCGGATCAAATCTCGTGGCCGCGTTCAACGACGCCGGGCGCGGCGATGTGACGGTCTGTGATGTGCTGGGACATGATGGCAAATGGCGCAATCTCGCCAAGCGGCATCTTGCGGATATCGTGCCGCCGGCAGAACTGATGAACTGGCTCGATGGCCGTCGTCTCGACGCCGTCGTTCATCTCGGCGCGATCTCCGAGACCACCGCGACAGATGGCGACCTCGTCATAGAGACCAACTTCCGGCTGTCGCTGCGATTGCTCGACTGGTGTACGGCAAGTGCGACGCCTTTTATCTACGCTTCATCGGCATCGACGTATGGTGACGGCCAGCAGGGCTTTCGCGATGATCAATCGATGAGCGCGTTGCGGGCACTCCGACCAATGAATCTCTACGGCTGGAGCAAGCACCTGTTCGACATGGCGGTTGCGAGCCGCGCCGCCAACGGTGAAACGCTGCCGCCGCAATGGGCCGGTCTGAAGTTCTTCAACGTGTTCGGTCCCAATGAATATCACAAGGGCGCCATGATGAGCGTGCTGGCGCGCCGTTTCGACGATGTGAAGTCCGGCCGTCCGGTGCAGTTGTTCAAATCGCACCGCGAGGGCATCGCCGACGGCGACCAGCGCCGCGACTTCATCTATGTCGATGACGTGGTGCGCGTGATGCTGTGGCTGCTGGCGACGCCTTCGGTCAGCGGTCTCTTCAATGTGGGAACCGGCAAAGCACGCAGCTTTCTTGATCTGATGGCGGCGGCCTATGCCTCGCTTGGCGCGAAGCCGAATATCGAATACGTCGACATGCCCGAGCAGATTCGCGGCGCCTACCAGTATTTCACCCAGAGTGAGGTCGAGCGCCTGCAACGCGCAGGCTACAATGGCGGCTTTACCCCATTGGAAGAAACGGTCGACGCGTATGTCAAAGGCTATCTCGATCGCGACGATCGCTTTCGCTGACGGCTTAACAGGTCAAGGGTTTGATGGTCGATTTTGATGCCTTGTCGAATGCGTTTCCCCGCCAGACGGTGCTCTGCGTCGGCGACCTGATGCTTGACGAGTTCGTGTATGGCGAGATTTCGCGGATTTCGCCGGAGGCACCGGCGCCGGTCATCGCGGTTCAGCGAAGTGAAATCAAAGTTGGCGGTGCCGGCAATGTGGCGCGTAACATCGCCGCGCTCGGCGCGCGCTGCATTTTCGTTGGACTGGTCGGTGTGGATGACGCTGGCGAAAGGCTGCGTGCCACGCTCTCCCGCGAGAGCCTGATCGAGCCATTGCTGATTTCAGATCCGGCACGGCCGACGACGCGCAAGGTGCGCTTCGTTTCGGAGCATTTCTCGACCCATATGCTGCGCGCCGACTGGGAAACGGCCGCCCCGGCATCCGGGGCAGTGGAGCAGGCTCTGATCGATACCATTCTTCCACAACTGCCGCGCGCGGATATCGTATTGCTGTCCGACTACGCCAAGGGGGTGTTGACGGCGCGGGTAATCCGCAACGTCATCGATGCGGCCCGTAGATTGGGCAAGCGCGTGATCGTCGATCCGAAGAGCGCCAATTTCGGCATCTATCGCGGAGCGACACTTCTCACGCCGAACCGCAAGGAGTTTGCGGAAGCGACTCGTAGCCGCGCCGACGACGAAGCAAGCATTGCAACGGCGGCGCGAGAGGCGATGCTGCTCACGGACGGCGAAGCCTTGCTGGTGACGCAAAGCGAGCACGGCATGACGCTCGTGCCCAGAGAGGGCGAGGTCATTCATGTTCCCGCGCACACCGTCAAGGTTCGCGATGTGACGGGCGCGGGCGACACCGTCGCCGCCACGCTCGCGGTTTCTCTCGCAGCGGGCGCCGGCTGGGAGACCGCGTTGCGGACGGCAAGCGCCGCCGCGGCGGTCGCGGTTGGCAAGAGCGGGACGGCGGTTGTCACGCTCGCCGAACTGCGCCGCAATATCCTGCCGCACGCTTTTCTTGCCGCGGAAGAAAAAATAGCGCTATCGACGGGCGATCTCGACCAATGCCTGTCGGCGTGGCGTGAACAAGGTCTGCGGATCGGCTTCACCAACGGCTGCTTCGATATCCTGCATCCCGGCCACGTCAAGGTGCTGACCGGAGCGCGCGCGACCTGCGATCGGCTGATTGTCGGATTGAACAGCGATACGTCCGTGACCCGGCTGAAGGGCGAGGGCCGTCCGATCCAGGATGAGCGGGCGCGGGCTGAGGTTCTGGCTGCGCTCGAGGCCGTCGATCTTGTGGCGATTTTCGAAGAGGACACGCCGTTGCAACTGATCGAGCGGATTCAGCCGAACGTGCTCGTCAAAGGCGGCGACTATTCTCTTGAGCAGGTCGTCGGTCAGGAGCTAGTCACCGCGCGAGGCGGCGAGGTCGTGCTGATCGATATTCTGCAGGGGTTCAGTACGACGTCGCTGGTGAAGCGTGCAGGAGGCAGGCCATGAGAGCCGCCTTGTTCCGCAGTGGGCGACGCGTTTCCGATTCTTGTACCGTCTGGACGGTCACTGCATGAATCGGCGTCGAAAATTTACCTTCCGAAATGTCCTGATCGCGCTGCATGACCTGATAATGGTCGTGGCAGCGCTGCTCGTGAGTTGTTACTTCCGTTTTGATGATCATGACTTTGCCTTGCGTTTGCCGTTGGTCTTAAAGGCGCTACCGTACTTCCTGGTCATCAGCTCCGTTGTTTTTTATGTCTTTCATCTGACAACGACAAAATGGCGGTTCATTTCCCTTGTGGACGCCCTCAACATCGTCAAGGCGTCCTCGATTCTGGCATTTGCTGTCTTGGTCTTCGACTATGTCATCATCGCGCCAAACCTTTATGGCACGTTCTTTCTTGGGCGAAAGACGATCATACTCTACTGGCTATTGCAGATATTCCTGCTCGCGGCCACACGCTTTACCTATCGATATTTCCGCTATAAGCGGACCCTGGTTCACGCAAAGGCCAATGACGCAACGCCCGCGATCGTCGTCGGCCGCGCTGCGGATGCCGAAATTCTTTTCCGCTCGGTCGAGAGCGGGGCAGTCAAGCACTTGCGGCCGGTCGGCCTGTTATCGCCGTCGCCCGCCGACATCGGCCAGACCATACGCGGCGTTTCAGTTTTGGGTGGAGTGGACGACCTCGACGAGGTTGTAGCGGATTTTGCGGAACGGCAGAGGCCGATCAAGCGCATAATCATGACGCCCTCCGCATTCGAGCCTGATTCCCAGCCGGAGTCCGTTCTCGAGCGCGGCCGTAAACTGGGACTCAAGGTAAGCCGGTTGCCGTCGCTTGGCGAAGGGGGCGAGATTCCGCACCTGACGCCGGTTGCCGTTGAAGACCTTCTGCTTCGCCCGAACCGCGCCATTGACTACGAGCGGCTCGAAGGGCTGGTCAAGAACAAGTCGATTGTCGTTACCGGCGGCGGCGGATCGATCGGGTCCGAAATCTGCGCTCGTGTTGTGACCTTCGGTGCGAACCGGCTGCTGATCATCGAAAATTCCGAGCCCGCACTCTATGCGATCATGGAAGTGCTGGGCACCATGAATCGAGCCGCTGTCGTGGAAGGCCGCATCGCCGACATTCGCGACCGCGAGCGGCTGATGCGCTTGATGAACGAATTCAAGCCTGACATCGTGTTTCATGCGGCTGCGCTCAAACACGTGCCTATTCTCGAACGAGACTGGAGCGAAGGCGTCAAGACCAACATATTCGGTTCGGTCAACGTCGCCGACGCGGCGCTGGCTTCGGGTGCCGAAGCCATGGTGATGATCTCCACCGATAAGGCGATAGAGCCGGTTTCGATGCTCGGATTGACCAAACGTTTTGCCGAGATGTACTGTCAGGCGCTTGACCATGAGTTGGCGCAGCGCACGGAGGGTAAGATTCCGATGCGGCTGATTTCGGTTCGCTTCGGCAATGTGCTGGCGTCGAACGGGTCGGTGGTGCCGAAGTTCAAGGCGCAGATCGAAGCCGGCGGTCCGGTGACCGTCACGCATCCGGATATGGTCCGCTACTTCATGACGATCCGCGAAGCCTGCGATCTCGTCATCACCGCGACGAGTCATGCGGTTATGCCGGACCGGCCCGACGTATCGGTGTATGTTCTGAACATGGGACAGCCGGTGAAAATCGTCGATCTTGCCGAACGCATGATCCGCCTGTCCGGCCTGCAGCCTCATCACGACATTGAGATTGTCTTCACCGGAGTGCGGCCGGGCGAGCGGTTGAATGAAATCCTGTTCGCGAACGAGGAACCGACGATCGAGATCGGCTTGTCGGGGATTCTGGCCGCGAAACCAAACGAGCCGCCGATGGACATGCTGCACGGGTGGATCGCAGTCCTGACCGAAGCTGTCGCCAACGAAGACAAGTCGACAATCCGTGCGGTCCTGAAGAATGCCGTGCCGGAATTCGGCAAACATGCCGACCAGACAATGCCTCTCGCTTGATATCTGCATCGCGCCGCTATTCCGTGACGTCGATCGCGGCCGATCTCTTCTCGGCTTTCTCAGCGCTGAAAATCCAGACCAGTCCGCCGAGCGCACCCACGACAAAAATCACAGCGCCGTACAACAGCGAGACACTGATGCCTTCGCTGGTCGCACGTCCGGCATATCCGAAAGCCAGAGCCATGGAGGTCTCGCGCACACCCCAGCCGGCTATCGAGATCGGCAGCATGGTGATGAGCATGACCGGTGGAACAAGCAAAAAAACCTCGCTGAACAGGACCGGCGCGGCGATCGCCCTTACCACGCACCACGCGATCACGACGGCGAGGATATGAATGAGCAGTGACAGAAAAGCGATCTTCCAGCTGCGCTCGCGATTGAAGATGGCATGGCTGGTGATGACCGAACAGGCGCGAAGATGGTTGGTGGCCCAGATGTTTCCGAGCCAGGGCCAATGCAACCTGCCGAGGACCAGGAATCCGCCGGCGGCGGCCAGCGCGGCAAAATCGACGAACAGCAGCGCGAGACGGCCTTGGGGATCGCCGATCAGCCGATAACTCCATGGCAGGCTGGCGACGATCAGGACGGCAAGCGCAATCAAGCCAATGGCGCGGTCGACAAAGATCGAATAGGCCGCTGCCTTCCAACCGGCCGGGCCGCGTCCGACCAGCCAAAGCCGCATGGCATCGCCACCGATGGACGAGGGCAGGGTCTGGTTGAAGAATGAGCCGATCATGCAATAGAGTGACGCCTGCGCGACAGAGAGGGGAGCGCCACAGTCAGCGCTGATTTCACGCCAGCGCAGGGCACTGATAAAAACCTGCAACAAAGTCACCGCGATGGCGAGCACGATCCATCCTGCGCTCGTGAAACCGAAGCGTGAGGCGAGGTCGGAAAAATTGACCCTGCGAAGCGCAAGGAAGAGCAATGCAGCCGAGACCAGTATTTTTGCCGTTGAGAGCAGGATCTGGCGCATTGCGCTTGCGTGTGCCGAGGTTAAGTTGGCCGCCGTCAGGACTACCCGGGACGGCACTTGGTTCCGGTGCCTTGGTATGGTTTTGAACGCCGTCTGGCAATAGTTGCGCAACTGGTATTGCGACGCCCTTGATGCCACGGGTAAAGAAGCCCCGCGTTACTGCAAAGTCGCGGCCTGCACCTCCTGAGGAGCGAAATGTCGGATCACCCGATACTGATCACCGGCGCGGCTGGTTTCATCGGATTTCATCTCGCCAGTCGACTCCTGAAAGAGGGACAACAGGTTGTCGGTGTAGACAGTCTCAATAGTTATTATGATCCCGCGCTCAAGGACGGCCGGCTCGAAATCTTGCGCAAAAATTCGCGCTTTCGCTTCGTCAAGACCGATCTTGCCGATCGCGCAGCGACCGCAGCCTTATTCGCTGAAAACCGCTTTCCGGTCGTGCTTCATCTCGCAGCCCAGGCGGGGGTGCGCTATTCGTTGCAAAATCCTGACGCCTATGTCGATTCAAACCTCACGGCTTTTGCAAATGTCCTTGAAGGATGTCGGCACACCGAGTGCCGTCACTTGTTGTTTGCGTCATCATCCTCTGTTTACGGCGCAAACACAAAGTTTCCGTTTTCCGTCCACGATAACGTCGATCACCCGATCAGTCTGTATGCGGCGACGAAGAAATCCAACGAACTGATGGCGCATGCCTACAGTCACCTCTACCGCATTCCGATAACGGGACTGCGCTTCTTCACGGTCTACGGCCCGTGGTACCGGCCTGATATGGCGCTCTACAAGTTCGCAGACGCGATCGTCGAGGGACGGCCGATCAGGCTGTTCAATCACGGCAATATGCGGCGGGATTTCACCTACGTCGATGATGTCACGGAAGCTGTTGTTCGTTTGATCGATCATGTTCCGCGAGGCGAAGCCAACTGGTCGGGCGATGCACCGGATCCCGGGACGAGTTCAGCTCCTTGGCGCATTTATAATATCGGCAACAATAAGCCGGCAGACCTGATGAACGTTGTCGCCCTTCTGGAGAAGGAGTTCGGCCGGACCGTGTCAAAGGAAATGCTCCCGATGCAGCCTGGCGACGTGCAAACCACGTTCGCCGATATCGATGATCTCACCCGTGACGTGGGTTTCCGCCCCTCGACCTCCCTCGATGATGGTATTCATCGGTTCGTGGATTGGTATTGTCGCTATCATCGGGTCGGCTAGTGGTCCGATTCTAAACATTTGCATCCCCAATCGAGTCCATAAGGTTGCTAGTGTCCCTTTGATTTCGAGGTTCGCATCAAAGGTTGCTGCAAGGATATGCGAACTGCGGAATCGGGTGCGAGTGGGCATCCTTGGCATGTGGAGATTGTCTTGTGAGTGAACGTATTATCCCGCTCGTCATGTGTGGCGGCGCGGGAACGCGACTGTGGCCGGCCTCGCGCGAGGGTCGTCCGAAGCAGTTCCTGCCGCTGTTCGGGCCGCATTCGACATTTCAGGACACGCTGAGGCGGGTTTCCGACCCCACGCTGTTCGAGCGGCCAATCGTGATCACCAACGCCGCCTATCGGTTCATGGTGCTTGAACAACTCGCGGAGATCGGACTCGAAGCGGACATCCTGCTGGAACCGGCGCGACGCGACTCTGGTCCGGCAATTGCCGCGGGAGCGAGGTTTGCGCAAATTCGTGACAGCGAGGCTGTCGTGCTTGCCCTTGCCGCAGATCATGTGGTGCGTGACACGGATGCGTTCGTCTCAGCCTGCCGCCAGGGACTCGTTGCCGCGAATGCCGGCCGCATCGTGACCTTCGGTGTCAGACCGGAGCGGGCGGCTACCGAGTACGGCTACATCCGCCCCGGCGCGGTTGTTGCGGACGAGGTGCGTGTGGTGACGACGTTTGTCGAGAAGCCTGATCCGCAAACCGCCGCGGGTTACGTCGAAGCCGGGTATCTCTGGAACAGCGGCAACTTCATGTTCCGTGCGGCCATGCTGCTCGAGGAATATCGCGAGGTCGATCCCGAGAGCGTTCGGGCGGTGACCGATGCCGTGACCCATGCAGGCCGGGATCTCGGCTTTGTTACGCTCGATCCGGGCGCCTTCGCGAAAGCGCGGGCGATTTCGATCGATTACGCGGTGATGGAAAAGACTGCACATGCCGCCGTGGTCCCGGTCGATTGCGGCTGGTCGGATGTCGGATCGTGGCATGCGGTGTGGGAGCTGTCGGACAAGGACAAACAGGGCAATGCGGCGCAGGGGACGGCCGTATTCGAGGATTCCCGCAACTGCAATGTTTCGACAGACAAAGCGCTGGTCGCGCTGGAAGGCGTCGACGATCTCGTCGTGGTGGCAACGCAGGATGCCGTGCTGGTATCGCGTCAGAAGGATGCCAACGGGCTGAAACGTCTGGTCGCAAAGTTGAAAGCCCTGGCGCCGCAGGTCACGGAAGAGCATCTCAGGGTCCATAGGCCCTGGGGCGCCTATCAGTCGATCGACATGGGCGAGCGGTATCAGGTCAAGCGAATCACGGTGAAGGCCGGCGAGCGGTTGTCGCTGCAAAAACATCATCATCGTTCGGAACACTGGATCGTGGTCCGCGGCACCGCGAAGGTGACTGTCGATGATCTCGTCAAGAGCGTGCACGAGAACGAATCGATCTACATTCCGATCGGAGCCATTCATCGGCTGGAGAACCCGGGCAAGATTCCGCTGGAACTGATCGAAGTGCAGACCGGCAGCTATCTTGGCGAAGACGACATCATCCGGATCGAGGACGATTATCAGCGTGGCTGATCAGCGGCGCGGGAACCAATGCTTGGGACAGCGGGTGATTCGCTGTCTGCTTTAGGGTGTTGTCAACTGCCCCGTGGCTTAAGCAACATGTAATTCTTTGAATCAAAACGTGTTGGGATTGTTGTTCCTCTAATCGCCACTTTTGCGACGGCGTGCTAGGAGAGCGTATGGCCGGGTTCGGGGGCGCCCAGGTCAGTCGATTTTGGGGTTCAGAATGAGTTTAAAGCCATCCGCATCGGAGACTGCAGCATCGGAGCACTTGCTGCGCGTCGGCGTGATCGGTGCGGGCATCATGGGCAGCAATCACGGCCGCGTGCTGGCTGGTCTTCCCGGCGTGAGGCTCGCCGGCATCGTTGATCCCTTGCCCGCACACCGTGCTCGCGCCACCGAGATGACCGGCTGCCGAACGTTTGCGACATTTCAGGAACTGCTCGCGGCCGGCGTCGACGCGGTCACCATTGCTGCGCCAACGCACCTTCATCATGAACTTGCGCTGGCTTGTATCGCACGCGGCGTCCACGTTCTGGTCGAGAAGCCGATTGCCTCGACGGTTGAGGAGGGCCGCACGATCGTTGCCGCGGCTCAGCGTGCGGGTCTGACCTTGATGGTCGGCCATGTCGAGCGCTTCAATCCGGCGGTCGCCGCCATCAAGCAGGCGATCAAGGATGAGGATATTCTCTCGATCGCGATCACGCGGGTTGGCCCATTTCCGCCGCGCATGTCGAACGTCGGCGTTGTGATAGATCTTGCCGTGCATGACATCGACCTGATCCGCTGGTTTACCGAATCCGAAATCATCGATGTGCAGCCCCAGCTCTCCTGTGCCGTCGCTGAGCGGGAAGATATCGCCCTGCTCCAGTTCCGAACCGCATCCGGCGTACTTGCTCACATCAATACGAACTGGCTGACGCCGTTCAAGGCCCGCAACGTCACGGTCGCGACCCGTGGCAAATATGTGATGGGCGATCTGCTGACCCGTCAGGTGACCGAATGCTTCGGTTTCCAGCGGGACGGCAGTTACTCCATGCGCCACCTGCCGGTAGGGCATGACGAGCCTCTCCGCGCCGAGTTGATCGCGTTTATCGATGCGGTGCGCTCAGGAAAGACTCCGGCGGTGAGCGGTGGCGAAGGCGTCGCTAGCCTCGAGATCGCGATCAAGTGCCTCGAGACTCCATTGTCTTCCATCGTGCCACCAGCGCGGACAGCCCCGCGCCGCATCGTCGGCTGATAGTTTCGAGGACTGAATGAACCAGCATACATCGCCCCAGGCGATTCCGTTCATCGACGTCGTCGAACAGCGCCGTCGTCTCGGCAAACGTATCGACGACGCCGTTGGGCGGGTGCTGACGCATTGCCAGTTTATCAACGGGCCCGAAGTCGCGCGCCTGGAAGCGGATCTCGCGGCTTTCAGCGGCGCGAAGCATGTGGTGGCTTGCGCCAGCGGCACGGATGCGCTGTTGATGGTGCTGCTGGCAAAGAAAATCGGTCCTGGCGATGCGGTGATCTGCCCGACATTCACCTTCTGCGCAACGGGTGAAGTCGTGGCGCTGCTCGGAGCAACGCCGGTGTTTGTCGATGTCGATGAGACGACGTTCAATATCGACATCGCTTCGCTGAAAAGCGGCATCGCGGTCGCGAAAAAGCAGGGCCTCAAGCCCAGAGCCATCATTCCTGTCGATCTGTTCGGTCAGCCCGCCGATCATGACGCAATTGCGGCGGTCGCCGCGACCGAGGGCATGTTCATTCTGGATGATGCCGCGCAAGGTTTCGGCGCGACCTACAAAGGGCGGCTGCTGGGTACCTTTGGCCTCGCGACGGCGACCAGTTTCTTCCCTGCCAAGCCGCTTGGCTGCTACGGCGACGGCGGAGCGATCTTCACCGACGATGCCGAACTGGCGGACACATTGCGCAGCGTGCGCGTGCATGGGCAAGGTTCTGACAGGTACGACAACGTGCGGCTGGGTCTCACGGGACGCATCGATACCGTGCAGGCGGCAATCCTGATCGAAAAGCTCAAGATATTTCCTGATGAGATCGCGGCGCGGAACACCGCGGCGCGGCGGTACAATGAAGGTCTGGAGAACGTTGCGATCGTGCCCCGCGTGGCGCCGGATCGCACGTCGGTATGGGCGCAATACACCATCCGTCTGCCGAACGGCGACCGCGACGCGCTGGCATCGACGCTGAAGGCCCGCGGCATTCCGACCGCGATCTACTATCCGAGGTCGCTGCATCAGCAGACCGCGTACCGGAATTTTCCGGTTGCGGCCAACGGC
>JBDTCP010000143.1:0-7399 GCA_039923555.1 Nitrobacter sp. | reverse complement strand
CGAAATGTGGAATGCGTCGGGCCCAAGGCCGCGGCGGCGGGCTACCATGAGCCAAGTCTCGTCTTCATGACGGGAACGTCGACGCTGCTGACCGACGGCTCCGGCGCCGCCGACTTTCTCAGCCATGGAAGCTGCCGCTTCGCACTCGTCGAACTCAGTTCGGAACGAGCATTCGCGCAGCGCGCCGAAGCGATCGGACTGCGCTACAATGTCGCCACGCGGATCGACGGCTATAATTTCTCGCAGGGCAAGGCAATTTCGATCGCCATCTTCCGCTCTGAGGGGACGCGTTAGGACAGCCGCGGGCGGATCAGTATGGAGCCATTCAAATACGCCGCTCTGGCTCTTTCCTTTGCCGGGCAATCGTTCGTGCGATTGGTGCGGCCGCCATCACATTCGCGGCGCGCCGAAGCGGCGCGGCGGCTGGCGTTGCACTGGTTGCTGATTGTGATGATCGGCGCACTTGTCATCGTCGCATTGATGTACGGGCTGGATGAACGCGAGATCGGCATGATGCCGCTGCGAGGCAGCGCTGGTCTTTGGCCGGTGCATGTCCTCACTGATCTCGGAAAGTCGGAATATATCCTGGGCACACTTGCAATTGTCCTTGTAGTCGTCGTCGTGATTTCGCCGCGGGTCAGGGGAATGCCCCGTTCGTTGCTGGTCGGTTTTGTTGCGCGGATCCAATTCCTGTTTCTCGCTGTCGCAATCCCGGTTCTCGTCGGAGATATTATCAAGGGCGTCGTCGGCCGGGGTAGGCCGTTCGTTGGCGGCGGCCCTAATGCCTTCAACTTTTCGCATTTTTCCTGGACACCGGCTTATGCAAGCTTTCCGTCGGGTCACGCGATTGCCAGCTTTGCGCTTGCTTTCGCTATCGCGGCGCTCTGGCCGCGAACGAGGGTTGTTGTGATGATTTATGCTGTCCTGATTGCAGCCACGCGCCTGATCCTGGTTGCACATCACCCGAGCGACGTCGTTGCGGGAGCGTTGTTGGGGGTCGTCGGTGCCATGCTCGTGCGCTACTGGTTTGCGGCACGGCGTCTGTGTTTTTCGATCGATCGTGACGGAACGGTGAAGCCGCTAGGGGGACCTTCGCTGGAACATCTCAAAAGGGTTGCCCGCGGCGCCTTCGCGCCATAAGAAGCGGGCGCGGCCAGACCAATTTGGCGCGGTTCTGACCAGCGGACCAATCGGACGATGAACGACCACATGTCAGCCACCAGCGCGGCAGCGCCGACGGTTTCCGTTGTTGTGCCCGTGCGCAACGAGGCGGATAATGTCGTTCCCCTTGTTGACGAGATCACTGCGGCGCTCGACGGCCGATGGGCTTATGAGATCATCTATGTCAATGACGGTTCAACCGACGCCACCGCCGAGCGGTTGGCAGCGATCATGACCAAGCGCGGAAACCTGCGCCAGATTCGTCACGAAAAATCATCGGGACAATCGGCGGCGGTTCGCAGCGGCGTTCGTGCCGCACGCGGCGCGATCGTTGCCACGCTGGACGGCGACGGCCAAAACGATCCGTCATTTCTGCCGGACGTGATAACCGCGATCGAGAACAGTGGCGGTCGCATTGGGCTTGCTGCCGGTCAGCGCGTTGGCCGCAAGGATACCGGATTCAAGAAATTTCAGTCGCGGACCGCCAACAAGGTACGAAGATGGGCACTGAGCGATGGCACGCGCGACACCGGCTGCGGACTAAAAGCCTTTCGACGGGAGGTATTCCTGTCTCTTCCATATTTTGACGGCCTGCACCGGTTTCTTCCAGCGCTGGTGCGACGGGAGGGTTTTGACATTGCCTATGTCGATGTGACCGACCGTCCCCGCTATTCCGGCGTATCGAATTACGGCTTCTTCGATCGCCTGTGGATCGGAATCATGGATCTCGCAGGCGTGTGGTGGCTGATCCGCCGAAAAAGATCGACGCCCGTCGCAACCGAAGTCGTGCGTCATGACTGAAACCATCGGCATGCTGTCGAACTATCTCTATGACGTGTTCGTGACCAAATTCGACGGCTGGGTCATGCTCGGCTTTGTTGCGCAAGCATTCTTCACCATGCGGTTCGTCGTGCAATGGGTCGCCTCCGAGCGCGCGCGAAAGAGTGTAATCCCGGTCGCGTTCTGGTTCTTCTCGATCGGAGGCGGGATTCTTCTTCTGGCTTATGCCCTATACCGGCGAGACCCGGTGTTCATCGCGGGCCAGGCTCTCGGACTCATCGTCTATTTCCGGAACGTCTACTTTATCATACTCAACGGACGCCAATCATCCAGCTGAGGATGATGTCTGCTCGCGCGTGGACGGAGGCGCTGGCGTAGAGATCCCGATCAAATCGTTTTCGCTCTGACGTAAGGCCGGAAGCTCGCCTGCCGCGTCGAGAACAGGATAGGCGACCGAGCAGATGTGCGAATGTATCCGCCGCAGATCGCGCAGAACGTCGAGATGCAGCGACGTCGTCTCGATCGTTTCCGGGCGGCCCTCGCGCAGCCGGTCGAGGTGCCGCTCGGTTGCCGCGAGTTCGAGGTTGCGCAAGGCGACTTTCTCCGCGAGAAGTTGCCGGGCCTCGCTGACATCCCCGGACATGAAGACGCCGAAGGCGATACGAAGTGAATCCACCGTCCGCTTGTGAAATGTCGAAAGCTCACTGGCGCCCTCGGGCGAGAACGGAAAACGGCGCTTGATTTTCTTGGTCGCCAGCTCGCTCAGGTTCTTGTCGACAATGTCGCCGATATGTTCGAGGTTGATGGCGAACGCGATGATTTCCATCGCGCGATGACCCTCGCGATCGTCAAGACTGCCGCGGGTCAGTTTCGTCACATAGAGCTTGATGGCTTCATCGAGACCATCGACGCTGTTGTCCATCCGAGAAACCTGATCGACCAGCGATTTGTCGTTGGTCATCATCGCGGTCATCACCTTGCGCAGCATGACCTCCACGAGATCGCCCATGTGCAGCGTTTCGCGCGCCGCGTCGGCAAGCGCGAGCGAGGGCGTTTCCAGCGCGCTTTCGTCGAGATAACGGGGCCGCGAAGGATCGGCTTCGGCGGCCTTTTCGGGAAGAAGTCGCTTGAGCATGTGTGCCATGCCGTCGAGCAGGCCAATGAACAGGATTGCCGTCATGACATTGAACGCAATGTGAAACGTCGCGGTCGCCTTGGCGAGGTTCGGCTGCCATGTGAGCATAAAGTTCACGATCGGCTGCAGAAATGGCGCCACCAGCATCACCCCCACGAGCCGATTGAGCATGTTGCCAAGGGGCAGCCGATAGCTCGCGGGATTGTCGCGCCGGACGCCTTCGAACACCGGGTTGATGGCGCTGCCGATATTGGCGCCGAGCACCAGCGCGAAGGCCGCATATGGCGAAACGAATTGGGAATAGGTGAGCGACATGATGAGGAGAACGGTCGCGACGCTGGAATGAACGGCCCAGGTCACGGCGGCCCCGATGATGATGCACAAAACCGGATCGCCGGTGATGGCGTTCATGAAAACCCGCGCGCCTGGCGCGTTTTCAGCCGGCGCAAGCGTCGTGAGCAAAATGTGCAGCGCCAGCAGCATCAGGCCAAGGCCGATAAAGACGCGGCCGACGTCCTTGATGCGCGAGCGGGCGCCGCTGCGGAACGCCACCAGCCCGATCACGAAGAAGATCGGCGCGGCTGCGGAGATATTGAACGACAGGACTTGAACGATCAGCGTGGTTCCAACGTTCGCGCCAAGCATGATCGCGAGCGCCGGAACAAGACTTACGAGACTTTCCGCCGCGAACGAGCTGGTAATCAGGCCGGTGGCGGTGCTGCTCTGGAGCAGGGCGGTGAGACCGAGTCCGGCGCCGAACGCGGCAAAACGATTGCGAAGTGCTTTGCCCAGAAACCAGCGGAGGTCCGGACCGAACGCGCGCAGGATTCCGCTCCGGACCATATGAAGGCCCCAGAGCAGAAGCGCGATACCACCCATCAGATCGAGAAGAACGAGGCTTCCCATGGGTTTCCCGTCAATGAATTGGAGTCGAAGGATCAGGCTATCGGCAAACGGCGGTGGGTTAAATTCTTTTATTTCGTCCGGCCGGAGCAAATTAGCAGGCAAAAAAGCGTCAGCCAGAGGTCAGGCTCACCGCCGGGCGTTAAAGGCTTCAAATCCGCGGTCGAGATCGGCCTTGAGATCGTCCACGCTCTCTAGCCCGATGTGAAGCCGCAGCGTCGGCCCGCCCGGCGCCCACGTCGTCGTGGTTCGATACACAGCGCAATCGAAGGGGATGATGAGGCTCTCATAACCGCCCCACGAATAACCCATGCCGAACAGCCTGACCGCGTCGAGCAGCGCATCGACGGCCTGTTGCGGCGCGGGCTTGAGGACAATGCTGAACAGTCCCGACGCGCCGGTGAAGTCGCGCTTCCAGATCGCGTGGCCAGGATCGCCCGGCAGCGCGGGATGCAAAACCCTCGCGACTTCCGGCCGCGCCGCGAGCCACTGCGCCATGTCGATCGCCGCTTGCTGATGATGACGGAGTCTGACGGCAAGCGTGCGCAATCCCCGCAAGGCCAGAAACACGTCGTCGGGTCCAGCACAGACGCCGAGCAGCTTGATGGTTTCAGCGAGCGCCGGCCACGCGTCGGCGTTGGCCGATATGGTGCCGAACATGATGTCGGAGTGTCCACCGATGTATTTGGTCGCCGCCTGAATGCTGATGTCCACGCCTTGTTCAAGCGCGCGGCGGAACAGGGGAGTGGCCCACGTATTGTCGTCGACGACCTGAGCCCCCCGCGCATGAGCGATGGCCGCAATTGCCGGAACATCCGGCATCTCCAGGGACTGGGAACCCGGAGCCTCGACCATGACCGCGCGGGTGTTCGACTGGAACAGCGCGGCGATATCCGAACCGACCAGCGGATCGAAATAGGTGGTCTCGACTCCGTAGCGCGCCAGAAGCCCATTGCAGAAATTTCGTGTGGGGCGATAGACGTTATCGCAGACAAGAATGTGATCGCCGGCTTTCAACACTGACAGGAGAGCCGTAGAGACCGCAGACAACCCCGATGGAACAAGCCCGACGCCTGCGCACTGCGAGCCTTCCAGCGCCATCATCGCATCCTGCAAGGCGCAAGTGGTAGGGGTGCCGTACCGCCCGTAATGGAATTCTCCGCGATGGGCATGCAGATCATCGGCGGTCGGGTAGAGGACAGTCGAGCCGCGAACGACGGGCGGATTGACAAACCCCTTTTGGGCCTCGGTATCCCGACCCGAAACGATCAGTCTGGTTTCCGCCCGAAGCGAATCTGTTCGCCCGTCGCCTTTTGAGAAGGTCATATGTTCGCCGCTGCAAAAGAAGGCAATTTGCCGCTGGTGCGACTGCCCCAAGACTTGCCGGACTATAGCTCCGGAGTGATTTCATTAGTAACAGGAAGGGGAAGATGCTCGTCAACCCCTTGACCCGGCTCGCTAGTGGAGTGATTTTGACATTCGTGACCCACTTGGCCGCACGTCCCGGACGCGAATGTCAAATTCAAAACTCCACTAGCAGCTTATATTTGCTGGTGGTCCTTCGATTCTAACATTCGCAGGATGCTCGCTGAAACGGGATGCGAATGTTAGGATCGGACGACTCGTCGTTCTGTGATGAAACCAACTGTTGGTCGCCGCATCTTGAGGGCCAGCCGCGAGTTTGGACGTGCTCTCTAACCTCTGTCGATCGACAGAATTTATCTTTTGGTCGGCTTATGGTGGAAGAAACAAATCGATTGACCGGCTCAACCGAGCGCCCGAACGGCAACGATGTAACAATCCTTTGATGTTCTTGAAAGGCATTGCCATGAAAAGCGTACTTGCTGTTACTTTCGCTATCGCTGCCGGCCTTTCGTTGCAATCGGCTTCTGCACAGGATTCCGCGAAGGCAAAGACCACGCTCGAAGCAGTCAAGGCACGAGGCATGCTTTCCTGTGGTGTAAGCCAGGGGTTGCCCGGCTTCTCGGCGCCCGACGACAAAGGCAACTGGACCGGGCTCGATGTGGACGTCTGTCGCGCCATCGCGGCCGCCGTGTTCAACGACCCTTCCAAAGTCAAATTCGTTCCGCTGTCAGCCAAAGACAGGTTCATCGCCTTGCAGTCCGGCGAAATCGATGTGCTATCGCGCAACACGACGTGGACGCTCTCACGCGACACCACGCTGGGCGCGAATTTCACCGGTGTGACGTATTACGACGGGCAGGGCTTTCTGGTCAGGAAATCGCTTAAGGTCAATTCCGCGCTCGAATTGAACAGCGCGTCAGTCTGCGTCCAGACCGGCACCACGACCGAACAGAATCTTGCCGACTACTTCAAGAGCAACAAGATGAAGTATGAGGTCATTGCGTTCAGCACGGCCGACGAAACCGTCAAGGCCTACGAATCAGGCCGGTGCGACGTGTTTACGTCGGACATTTCGCAACTCTATGCCGAGCGGTTGAAACTTTCCAATGTCGCCGATCATGCGGTCTTACCCGAGGTGATCTCGAAGGAACCGCTCGGGCCAATGGTGCGTCACGGCGACGATCAGTGGTTTGACCTCGTCAAGTGGACACTGTTTGCAATGGTCAACGCCGAAGAACTCGGCATCACGCAGAAGAATGTCGACGAGATGGCCAAATCCGACAACCCGGAACTGAAGCGCGTCTTCGGTACCGATGGCAATTTCGGCGAACAGCTTGGCGTGACCAAGGATTGGGTATCGCGCATCGTCAAGGCCGTCGGCAATTATGGCGAATCGTTTGATCGCAACGTTGGCGCAGGCTCGAAGCTGGGAATCGCGCGAGGGCTCAATAGGCTCTGGAACAAAGGTGGCATTCAGTACGCGCCGCCGATCCGCTAGCAAAACTCTGAAACGGCGATGGCCGCCGAGTCCCGAAAACCGCCGCCGCAGTTTTTTTTCAAGCTGCGGCGCGCGCTTGGCGGCCGGGCAGGTTGGGGCGGACTCGCGCTGCAGGTGCTGTTCGTCGCTGTACTGGCATGGATCAGCTATGAGATCGTGGCCAACGCCCGGGGAAACCTGGAGACACAACATATCGCGTCCGGCTTTGACTTCATGTCGCGCACGGCCGGCTTCGGCGTCAGCCAGACCCTGATTCCGTATTCCGAGAGCGACAGTTACACGCGCGTGTTTCTGGTCGGCCTTCTCAACACGTTGCTGGTGTCCGTTGTCGGCATCTTTTTTGCGACGCTCATCGGATTTGTTGTTGCGCTTGGTCGGCTGTCGCCGAACTGGCTGATATCGCGCATTTCCGGCGGGTATGTCGAACTGGTCCGAAACCTGCCGCTGCTGTTCCAGATCCTGTTCTGGTATCTCGCCGTGCTCAGCACGCTGCCGAATCCAAGGCAAAGCGTTTCGATCTTCGGCAGCTTTTTTCTCAACAATCGCGGTTTGGTTAT